>JAYTBL010000507.1:0-4062 GCA_043736975.1 Polyangiaceae bacterium | reverse complement strand
ATCGTGGAACGTGGTCGCGTTGTAGGAGACCACGGTGAGCGTGCCGTCCCTGGCGCGCACCGTGAGCTCGTAGTTCGTGACCCGTCCCTCGGCGAGGAAGCGGTTGATCCCCGCCTCCGCGCGGCCCGGATCGGTGAAGTAGTTCTTGAAGGGCGCGCCGATCAGCTCGTCACGCGTGCAACCGGTGAGCGCCTCCATCTGCTTGTTGACGTCGGTGATGATGCCGCGCGGGTCGGTGGCCATCAGCGCGTCGATGTTGGATTCGATGAGCGAGCGCGTGTAGAAGTGCTGGTCACGCAGGCGCTGGTCGAGCTTCGTGCGCTCCTCTTCACCCTGTTTGCGGGCCGTGTTGTCGGTGCCGATCAGGAGGTAGCCGATGATGGTGTCCTGCGCGTCACGCAGCGCCGTGACCGAGACCACCGCCGGGAAGCGGCTTCCGTCCTTGCGGATGTAGGTCAGCTCGTAGATGTCCTCGATCCCTCGCGAAGCCTTGAACACCAGCGCCTCGAAGCCCGGCGCGATCGTGGTTCCGAGCTCGACGCTCAGCGCCGTGGCGCGCGCGATCAGCTCCTGCGGATCGGAGATATCGGCCGGCGTGATCTTGTTCATCACCTCGACGGCGGTGAAGCCGAGCATTCGCTCCGCACCGACGTTGAAGATCTGGATGACCCCCTTCGCATCGGTGGCGATGCTGGAGAAGTTGGCGCTGTTGAAGATCGCGCTTTGCAGCGCCCCCGCCTTTAGCAGCGCCTCCGTGTGGCGGACGTCGAGGTCGACGTCGGCAGCGCTCGGCGCTGGATGGTCGCTGGTTGACACAGGGTGCTCCGGTTCCGCGTGCAGTGGGCGCAGGCGAGCGGTGCAAGAGCGCGACCACGGTCGGCTATCGACCGAGCGACCGAGCGAACGGCACGCACGCCCACGCGCCGCACCGCTCCCACATCGGGCAGGAACGCCCCAATGAGGCAAAACGCCTCAGGCTTCGATTCGGCTATTTCGCGACCTCGGACGACTTCGCCTTGGGGATCACTTCCGTGTACGTCACGAACGCGATCAGCGTCAGGAACATCAGGAGGCCGATCGCGTGGACCTTCGCCTCGATCTTCGCGTCCGCGCGGCGGCGGGAGGCGGCCTCGAAGCCGAGGAAGAGGAGGCGCCCGCCGTCGAGCGCGGGGAACGGCAGGAGGTTGAAGCCGCCGAGGTACGCGCTGAGGAGGCCGAGCAGCTTGAGGTACGTGTGCGGGCCGTCCTCGGCTGACTTCTTCACTTCCTTCACGATGCCCACCGGACCGCTGAGCTCGGGCTTCTCCCTGCCCGCGACCATGCGCGCGAGGCCGGTCACGAGGTTGTACACGACCTTCGGAGGCTCCTTCACCGAGAGGAGCGCGGCCTGGCCGACCGTCACCGGCTCGACCTTGTAAGGAGGACCGACGAGGATCTTCCCCTTGGTGTCGCCATCGCCCAGCGGCGTGGTGAGGAAGTGCAGCTGCTCCTTGGCGTCACCCTTCGTCCGCTCGACGAAGATGTCGATCTTCTCGCCGGGGTGCGCGCCGATCTGCTTCTTCAGCATGTCCCAGTCCTTCACCGCCTCGCCGTTGACCGTGAGGATGCGGTCACCGTCGATGATGCCGGCCTGCGCCGCAGGGCCGTTGGGCCCGACGTGCACGCGCATGCTCGTCTCGTCGACGACTGCGTTGCCGCCCAGCAGGAAGCCGAAGAACATGAGGACCGAGGCGAACAGGTAGTTCGCGATCGGCCCCGCCGCGATGGTCACGATGCGCGCCCACAGCGACGCGTTCGCGTAGCTCTCCGGGTCCTTGGGGTCGGAGTCCTCGTAGGGGTTCATGCCCGCGATCTGCACGTACGCGAGGAACGGGATGATCGCGATCTGGAACGTGGTCGGGCTGCCCTTGGGGCGGTGCTTCCAGAGCGTCGGGCCGAAGCCGATCGAGAACTTGGTCACGCGCATGCCGAAGCGGCGCGCCGCGAAGTAGTGCCCGCTCTCGTGGACCACCATCAGGACGGCGAGCCCCAGGATGGCGATCAGGACGTACGCAAAGGACATGGCCTGAAGCTTAGCGGGAAAAAAGCAGCGCGCCCACCGGGGTTCGCGAGCGCTCAGCCATGGATGAGCACGATCGCGAGCAGGAGCGCGCACTCGCCGACCTGCTGCGTAGCCCCCAGGAAATCACCGGTCAGGCCGCCCACCCGCGCCCGGAAGCGCCAGCCGCAGAGGGCGGCAACCAGCAAGCCGACCAGCGGGAGCGCGACGGCGCCGCGCCATGACAGGGGCAGGGCGTAGGTGACGAGCGCGACGCTGACCGCGCCGAACGCGGTGGCGAGCGCAGCCTGCGGCCAGCCCGCGCGCGCTACCAGCTTGCTCTTGGCCTCGGCGTCCGAGGAGACATAGGGCATCACCGCCATCAGCCAGATGGGCGGGACGCGGGAGGCGCCTTGCGTCGCGACCAGCGCCCACGGCGCGAGCCCATCGAGGCGAGCCAGCAGCAGAATTCGCAGGAGCAGCACGACGACGAGCGCCGACGCGCCGAACGATCCGACGCGGCTGTCCTTCAAGATCTCGAAGACGCGCTCCCGCGAGTAGGCCCCACCCAGAGCGTCGGCGGTGTCGGCCAGACCATCCTCGTGGAAGGCGCCCGTGAGCAGCAGGCTGACGATGACCGCGACCGTGGCGGCCACGTGCGGCCCGGCCCGCGAACACGCCGCGAAGACCGCCGCCTGTGCGGCCCCGAGCACCAGGCCCACGAACGGAAAGTACGCCGACGACCAGCGCCAGTCGTCACGCGAGAACGGGAATCCCCCCAGCGGGACGCGGGTGAGGAAGATCGCGGCTGCACGGCCGCCTCGTAGCCACGCCGGCGCGTTCACGAGGGTGACTTCCCCGGCACCTGCGCCTCGTCGAAGGTCGCCATGCCGTGGTGCAACGCGCACGCGAGATCGAGGAGCGGCAGCGCCGCGAAGGCGCCAGAACCTTCGCCGAGCCGGAGATCGAGGTCGAGCAGCGGACGGGCATCGAGCGCCGTCAAGATCGCGGCGTGCCCCTGCTCGCGCGAGCGATGGGCGAAGATCAGGCGCGGACGCACGGACGGACACCATCGAACGAGCGCGAGCATGGCCGCGGTCACGATGAACCCGTCGACGAGGACCACCATGCCGCGCGCGGCGGCCTCCGCCGCTGCCCCGACCAACGCGGCGACGTCGCGTCCGCCGACCGCGCGCAGCACCGCTTCGGAGCTCGCCCCCACGGCAACACGCGCAAGCGCGAGCGCGACGACAGCGCGCTTGTGCACCAGCGCGTCGCCTTCCACGCCGGTGCCTGCTCCGGCCATCGCCTCCGCATCACGACCGAGGAGCGCGCCCGCCACCGCAGCCGCCACCGTGGTGTTTCCGATCCCCATCTCGCCGAGGATCAGGACGCGGGTGCCAGGAGGGAGCGCGGCGACGGCGCGGCGCCCCGCGCGCACGGCCGCGGCGAGGGTCTCGCCAGGCAGTGCGTCCTCCATCGCCAGGTCACCCACCGGCAGATCGGCGACCTCGTCGCGCCGCCACGAGATGTGCGGCGCCTTCGGCTCGGTCGCGTAGGGAGCGGCGACGCCGACATCGACGACCGCGAGCGTGACGTCGAGGAGCGCCGCCGCCACCGCGGCCGCGGCGCCGCCGCGCAGGAAGTTGGCGGTCATCGCCGCCGTGACGGCGGGCGGGTACGCCGAGACGCCGCGAACCGCCACGGGATGATCGGAGGCGAAGAGGATCGCTGCTGCAGGACGGCTCGCAGCCCTGCCGTCGGGGCCGAGCGCAGCCAGATGAACGGCGAGCTCCTCGAGTCGTCCCAGGCTTCCCTCGGGCTTGGTCAGCGATCGTTGACGAGCGAGCGCAGCAGCGCGGAACGTCTCGTTGGCGGGCGAGGACGCGAACGACAGCGCGGCGTCACGAGTCATGATGAGCGGTTTTACACCAGAACGCTGCCGCGACGACCGATCAGGGTTCGGACTGGCGAGGGACGAGCTCGACCCACGCGACGTGAGGCACCGGCGCGCGCATGGCGTC
>JAYTBL010000506.1:0-19818 GCA_043736975.1 Polyangiaceae bacterium | reverse complement strand
GGCTCCCCCAGCCCCTCCTCCGGTGGCGCCCGCCGATCCGCTGAGCCCCGCCGATCACGCCCTGATCGACAGGGCCGCGACAGGCGTGAAGAACCTCGATGCGCTCGTGAAGAGAGGGCTGACCAACGATCCCTCCATGCCAGGTGAGGGCGACCTCACGGCCCGCTGCGCGACCCTCGAGGACGCGAGCCCGAGGCTCACCGCCCTCCCCGATGCCGACGGCTCCCTCAAGAAGCTCACCGCCGAGATCCGCCGGCTCTGCTCCTTCGAGGCGCCGATCATCGACGCAAACCACGCCCTCCGGCAGCTCAACGTCGCGACCTCGCAGGCCTCGCAGCGGCTGGTCTGCGGCCTCGCGCGCAAGGACTTCGACAAGGCTCGCAAGGAGCGCCCGAACGATCGCAAGGTCTTCGAGCTCGGCCAGAGGCTCGCCACGGGCTGCAAGTAACGGCGCGCGACGGCGCGGACTATACTGCCCGATGTGAGCAGCCCCATCCTCGAGACCCTCCCCCTCGGCTTCCCCTGGGTGACCGCGGACCCGTTCCTCTTCTGCGTCCACCACGACGACAAGTACCCCGCCGGCGACCACCGCATGGCGCCCGACGCAAAGGAGCTCGTGGGCCGGCAGCTCGGCCAGGACTTCGCCGGCAAGGACGGCTGGCGGATGTACCACGGCGAGATCGTCCCTGGTTTTCCCGGTCATCCGCATCGCGGCTTCGAGACCGTCACCATCGTGCGGCGCGGCCTCATCGATCACTCCGACTCGCTCGGCGCCGCGGCGCGCTTCGGCTCGGGTGACACGCAGTGGCTGACCGCGGGCGCCGGCGTCGTCCACTCCGAGATGTTTCCGCTGCTCGAGCGCGAGAAGCCGAACCACCTCGAGCTGTTCCAGATCTGGCTGAACCTGCCCTCCGCCGACAAGATGGTCGACCCCCACTTCACGATGCTGTGGAGAAAGGACGTCCCGGTGGTGAAGGCGGTCGACGCGCAGCAGCGCGTCACCGAGGTGATGGTGGTAGCCGGCGAGCTCGACGGCCAGCGCGCGCCCCCGCCGCCACCGAATTCGTGGGCCGCGCGGCCCGACACCGACGTCGCGATCTGGTCCATCGCCATGCAGCCCGGCGCGACATGGACGCTCCCCCCCGCGAGGAGCCCGGAGACCGTGCGCGTCCTCTACTTCTTCGGCGGCCCTTCGCTCACGGTGGGCGGCGAGCTCCTGAAGGCGCACGCTGGTCTCGTGGTCGAGAACCACGAGCCGATCCTCCTCGAGGCTGGCGACGGGGTCGTCGACATCCTCATGCTGCAGGGGCGCCCCATCGGCGAGCCGGTGGTGCAGCATGGCCCCTTCGTGATGAACGAGCGCGAGGAGATCCAGCGCGCGATGCAGGACTACCAGCGTACGCGCTTCGGCGGCTGGCCCTGGCCCAGCGACGATCCGGTCCACGCGCGCGACGCCGGTCGCTTCGCGAAGCACGCCGACGGCCGCGTCGAGAAGATCGAAGAGTAGCCAGGTCAGCGCTGACAGTGGCTGCAGAACACCGTGCCGCGGCCGCCGAGCACCATCTTGGCGAGCGGCTGCTTGCAGCGGGGGCAAGGGGTGCCCTCGTTGCCATAGATCACGAACGGGTTGTCCGCCCCTGGCTCCTCCACGTAGGTGATGGTCTCCTCGGTGTTGCGCGCGATCGACGCGAGCAGCGCCTTGCGCAGGCCGCGGGCGAGCGCCGCGGTCTCGGCGCGCGAGAGCGAGCTGGCCGCGCGCCGCGGGTCGATGCGCGCCGTGTAGAGGCCCTCGGTCGCGTAGATGTTGCCGATGCCGGCCAGGACCTTCTGATCGAGGAGCACCGGCTTGATGGCGAGCTTGCGGCGCTGGAGCTTGGCGTGGAGCGCCGCGACGTCGATGCCGTCGACCAGCGGATCCGGACCCAGCGCGCTCCAGATCGGCAGATCCACCGCCGGCACCACGAAGCGCCCGAACAGCCGCGGGTCGAGGTAGAGGACGCTGCGCTTGGCGCGCCCAACCACCACGTCGAGGCGCACCTTCTCGAAGCGCAGCGGCTCGGAGGCGGGGCTGGCCTTCACCCATTTTCCGGTCATGCCCAGATGGGAGAAGAGCGCGCCTTCGTCGAGCGCGATTCGAAGCCACTTCCCGCGCCGCTCGAGGCGCTCGACGCGCCGGCCTTCGAGCGCCGCCGTCACCTGTGCCGGCTTCACCCCGACGTCGAGGATGCGTGCATCCTGCACGGTCACGCGCGTGATCCGCGCGCGGTCGATCCAGAGCTCGAGCATTTGCCGGGCGTGTTCGACCTCGGGGAGCTCCGGCACGGATCCTCTTGTGCGTCGGGCCGCGAGCCATGGCAAGCTCGGCCCGTGAGCTCTCTCCTGGATCGCCTCGATCGCCTCGTCGCCGGCCTCTCTCCGGGCGGGGCGAGCATGCGCGGCATGGCGTCGAACCTCCTGGCGAGCCCGCTGCTGGTGGCGCAGCGCGCCGGGCACCCGCAGGCCGACGTCGAGCACCTGCTCCACCTCATGCTGGGGCTCTCCGACCTGAGCAAGGCGCTCCGCAAGCGCGACGTCTATCCCGACGACGTGACCGCCGCGGTCGAGCAGCTGCTCGACGATCGACCGTCGCACGAGGAGGACGTCACGCCGGTCCGCGCGCCGCGGCTCCAGACCGTGCACGATCTCGCGCTGCGCCTGGGCGGCTCGTCGGCCGACGTCATCACCAGCATGGCCGCCGCCTTGCCGCGCGAGCTCATCTTCCTGCGCCGGCCGCTCGAGGAGTCCGCGCGTGACGTCGCCTCGCTCTGGGACAGCGCGCTCTCGGGAAAGGACGGCGCGATGACGTTCCGCGCCTGGGATGCAGACCTCCGCGGGTGCATGGGCCTGATGCAGTCGCTCGTCGACAAGGAGTGGCAGTCCTGGTTCATGAGCCCCCTCTCGCTGCTCCTCACGCTGCTGTGCGCGAAGCGTTACCACGAGCCGCTCAAGGCGCGCGGCATCGACGCCGCGAAGCTGGTGGGGGAGATCGGCAGCTCGCTACCGCGCTCGCACTGGCCACGTCTTCCACCCCCGGGCCACACCGCAGGCATCAGCCCTGCGCTCTACGCGGTGATCCTCCGCGCCGAACAGTACGCCGCCGAGGACGCGAGCGACGTGCGGCTGCGACACCTGCTTGCCGCCCTTCATGACGAGCCGGAGCTCGCGCCGTTCGTCGCCCGGATGGCGGGCTAGGACCACCTGCTCTCGTCTCCAGGGCCTTGGCGTGGTACGAGCAAGGCCATGCGTCGGCTGGTCCTCGCGCTCGCGCTCGCCTCCCCTCTCTTCTCGCTGCCGTTCGCGACCGACGCGAGCGCCGAGGAGGCGAAGGGGAAGGCCGCCGCCAAGCCGTGGTGCGGACCCGAGGTCACCGAGCTCTCCGACCACGTCTGCTTCGCGGACGGCGGCGCGACCGACGACGGACGCCGCACGCTCGTCATCTACCTCCACGGCATGCTCGCGCAGACGCCAGGCTTCCAGTACCTCCAGCAGGGCGCGATGGCGCTGCACGCGAAGCGCCATCACTTCACGGTGGTCATCCCCACCGCGCCGAGCGACGGTAGCGGCTACGTGTGGCCAACCTCGCTGGCGGCGCAGAAGGACCAGGAGCCCGGCATCATCGCGGGCATCAAGAAGGCGCGCGCCGACGTCGAGAAGCGCGTCGGCCACACGTTCGACGAGACCTTCGTGGTCGGCTTCTCCAGCGGCGCGTACTTCGGCAGCTCGCTCGCGGTGCGCAGCGCGCTCGACGTCGACGGCTACATCGTGCTCGCCGGCGGCTCCTCGTGGGTGAAGAGCGACAAGGCCACGGGCAAGCGCGCGCCCGTGTTCGTGGGGGTCTCCGCGGCCGACCCGCAGACCGCCGCGCACTCGCGCTCGTTCGGTGGGGCCCTGGCCTCGCTGGGCTGGCCGTCGAAGGTCGAGGAGCGGAACGCCGGCCACATGGTGGACTGGACCTTCATGGCCCACGGCATCACGTGGCTGCGCGAGAAGAAGATCTCGAACACGAACTGAGGGTCATCCGTGCGCACTCGTTTACGTCGAGGAGACGCGCATGCTGATCGCGAGCCCTTCGCTCTACTGATGCCCTAGCGCACCGCGTTATCGCGACCTACAGTGAGCTTGCCATGAAGAACGAGCTTCGCATCGATGTCTGGTCCGATATCGCGTGTCCGTGGTGCTACGTCGGCAAGCGGCGTCTGGAGGCCGCGCTCGCGGGGTTCCCCCATCGCGACGCCGTGCAGATCGTGTGGCGGGCGTTCGAGCTGGACCCGTCCGCGCCGCCCGAGCGCGACCGCTCCGGCTCCTACGCCGAGCGCCTCTCCAAGAAGTACGGCTCGAGCGTGCGCGAGGCCGAGAAAATGATCGATCGCATGACCGAGGTCGCAGCCGAGGATGGGCTCGACTTCCGCTTCGACAAGGTACGCTCGGGCAACACGTTCGACGCGCACCGCGTGATCCACCTCGCCGGTGAGCGTGGCAAGCAGGACGCGGTGAAGGAGCGTCTGCTCCGCGCCTACCTGACCGAGGGTGAGCTGATGGGCGATCCCGAGGTGCTGGTACGCCTCGCCGGAGAGGCTGGGCTCGATCCCGAGGAGGTGCGCGCGATGCTCGCGAGCGACGCGAACATCAAGCATGTCCGTGAGGATGAGGACGAGGCGCGCAAGCTGGGCATCAGCGGCGTCCCGTTCTTCGTGATGGGCGGCAAGTACGCGGTGTCGGGCGCGCAGCCCGCCGAGGTGCTGCTGCGCGCGCTGAATCGAGCGTGGGACGATCTCGGCGCGCGGCCCGTGGTCTACGCCGAAGGCGCGGCGTGCGGTCCGGACGGCTGCTGACCTACTTACCGGCGCAGGTTACGTGACGATCGTGGAAACGCCGCTGCGCATCGGGATCATGGGCGCGGGCGCGATCGGCTGTTACCTCGGGGGCTGCCTCGTGGCCGCCGGAAGCGACGTGATCTTCGTGGGCCGCGAACGCCTCAAGAGGGAGCTCGAGTCGAGCGGCCTGACGGTGTCGGGCCTGAACGGCGAGCGCGCGCGGACGGTCACGAAGGAGAAGCTCGTCTTCGCGACCGAGCTCTCCGCGCTCGCCGATCGCGACGTGGTCCTCGTCTGCGTGAAGAGCGCGCAGAGCGAGGAGGCGGCCGCGCAGCTCCTGCCGGTGCTGGGCCCGAGGACCTTCGTGGTGAGCATGCAGAACGGCGTCCGCAACGCCAAGGTGCTGCGCGCGAGGCTGCCGGGCATCGCGGTGCAGGGCGGGATCGTCGGCTTCAACGTGGTGTCGAAGGAGAACGGCAACTTCCGCCAGGCGACGACCGGGCCGCTCGTGATCGAGGCGTCGGGCGATCCGCGCGTCGCGCAGCTCGGCGCGCTGCTGGCGGCGACGGGCCTCGAGGTCGAGGTCCCGGGCGACATCGAGCCCCTCCAGTGGTCGAAGCTGGTGATGAACCTGAACAACGCGGTGAGCGCGCTGACCGATCAGCCGACCAAGGTGCTGCTCTTCGGGGACGGCTACCGGAAGAGCCTCGCGGCGATCATGGAGGAGGCGGTGTTGGTGCTGCGCGCCTCGAGGACGCCGACCACGCGCCTCGGTCCGCTCCCCATCCGCCTCTTTCCGTTCATCCTCCGCCTCCCGGCGCCGCTGCTGCGCGTGGTGGCCTCGGCCCAGGTGAAGGTCGATCCCGAGGCGCGCTCCTCGATGTGCGAGGACCTGGCGCGAGGCCGCAAGACGGAGGTCGACTACCTCAACGGCGAGATCGTCCTCCTGGCCGAGAAGGCCGGCATGAAGGCCCCGCTCAACGCGCGCATCGTCGACCTGATCCACGCGGTCGAGGCCGCGGGCAAGGGCAGCCCGAAGCTGAGCGCCGACCAGCTCTGGTCGGCGCTCACCGCCTGACTACTTCTTGCGGCGGTCGCCGAAGTCGGCCTCCGGCGGCTGGCCCACGGGGACGGTCGCGCCGAGATCGGACGAGGCGCAGCGCGCATACTCCGAGGCGGTCTTGAAGGTCGCGAGGCAGCCCGCCTGCAGCGGGTCGACCTCGGGGTTGCGGACGCCACAGGTCGCGAACTTGTGGGCGAAGAACATGAGGCGCGCGTCGGTCGTGAAGAAGTTGCTCACGTTGAAGGGCGCGATGCGGGCCTGGAGCTTCTTGCAGTCGTCGGTGGTCATCGGCGCCTTCACGACCGGCGGCGCCTCGATCGGCGCGGGGCCGGTGAGGAACTGCGCCCAGCCCGGGCCGACGAGCTTGGCGAGCGAGGCCTTGGGGATCGCCTGCTTGTTCTGGATCGCGTCGAGGATCTCCGCGGTCGCGACCTTCTTGTCGGCGGACGTCTTGTCCGCCTCCTCGACGGCCACCAGATCCGCCTTCGAGAGCGCCTCCTTGTAAGAGACGCGGATGGTGCGCCCGCTGCGCGTGACCTTCGAGCCCTTGAGGGCCTTGAGGTACGTGTCGACGATGCCGGCAAACTTCTTCTGCCGGCCCGAGGCCGCGAGCTCGTTCGACTGGATGGTGAGCTTGGCCTCGTTCGACTCGAGGTGATTGCGCCAGTCGCTGACCACCTCCTTCACGTCGGCTTCCACGATCTTCGCCGCGTCGTCGTCGCGCGCGACGAAGATGACGTTGCCCTCGAACGAACCATTCTTCGCGGGGTCGCCATCGGTCTCGAAGGCCGCGGCCTTGATCTTCGCGTCGATCTGCTCGATGTTCTTCTCCTGGCCCTTGGGCGGGAAACAGCCCTCGAGGAACGCCGTGAAGCCGGCGGCGCTGTTGCCCGCGCCGAACATGCAGGGTGACGTGAAGAAGTCGCGCGAGCTCTTGGGCTGCGCGGTGAGGCGGACGTTGGGCAGGCCCTTGGTCTCGCCCGCGGCGTCCTTGAGCGCGGAGAGGCGCGCGTTGAGATCGTCCTTCGGCTTCTTCACGGAGGCCGCCATCGTCTCGAGGGCCTCCTTGTCGCCGAGGAACCAGGTCGTGCCCTGGGCAAAGCCGCCGAAGCTGCGGTCATCGCAGGTACCGGCGGGCGGCGCGGGCAGACCGAACGAGCCGCGGTCCTCGCCCTGGGTACGGCAGAAGCCGGGGATGCCCTTGTAGCTGAACGCTGTGTATCCCGACCTCTTGGGCAGCTGGTCGACGCTGAAGTGACCGACACCGATGCGCTGCGCGCGCTTGCCATCCTCGCCCTCGACGGTGATGACCGCTTGGTAAGGGCTCTCCAGCGACTCGCCGAGCACCGAGCCGCAGTCGAGCAGCGAGCGGATCTCCTCGAGGTTCTTCTTCTGGAAGAAGAGCTCCTTCGCCGACTTCGTGCTGCCGCTGCCGATGCCCTCGATGCGCCGCGCCGGGTTCGACGCGCCGGGCTTGCAGAGGTCGGTGCCGAGCTCGGCGGCGGTGTACGCGCGCTTCACCTTGGGATCGAGCTCGCGGGTGGACTCGAGGACCTGCGTCGAGATCTGCGAGGTGTTCGTGGGCAGGAGCTTCGCGTCGACGGGGAGCGCGACGGCCTTGCCCCTGCTCTTGACGAAGAGGATGCCGCCGATGGCGGCGCCGAGGATGACCACGAGGAGAACGACGCCGCCGATGATGAACGGCAGCATCGACTTCTTCGGCGGACCTGGTGGTGGGGCCCCGTACTGGCTCGGAGGCGCTCCATACTGGCCAGGCGGCGCGCCGTACGGACTCGGCGGCGCGCCGTACGGGCCTGACACCTGAGGAGGGGCGCCGTAAGGACCGCCGTAGGGAGGAGGCTGGTTCATTGCGCGTCATGGTACGCAAAACGGCACCAGAATTCGCCTCGGTGGATGAGGTTTCTCAATTCTTCGCGAGGTCCACGACCCCGACCGAGGAGCCCTGGACCACGACCAGCTCGCTGGGACCGCGAAAAAAGCCGCGATGTCCGAGCTCGACGCTCGTGCCGTCCACCGTGGTCCCCCCGAAGGTCCGTCGGGTCTGGCCAGGAACGTCGTCGAGCACGATTCCCCGAGCGCCGCTCTGGACGAGGAGCCCGGCGTCGCTGATGGCGCGGACGATCATCCCGGCCCTCGCCGGCTCGTCGAGGACCACCTTGGCGGTCGCGACCGACACCACGCGCAGCCGCCAGGCGAGCGCACCGTCGGGCTGCGTGCTCTGCGTGGTGACAGCCGCCCACTTGCCGGTGGGCGAGAGCGCGGACTCGACGAACTGCTCACCGCCGTCGAGGCACGCCATGCGCTTCACCGCGAACGGCGGCTTCATGGCGATGGAGAGCACGCATGTCTTGATGTGGGGCTCCTGCGAGGCGATGGCGACCGCCGCCTTCGCTTCTGGATCGACCGCGAAGCGATCGCGCGCGCCCGCGGTGCCAGTGAGCACGCGAGGCGGCGCCGAGCCGTCCGCGGGCACGACGAAGAGCTCGTACCTGGCGCGGCCCTTGTCGAGCATGCCGCTCGCGCGGCGGAAGATGAGGTGCTTGCCGTCGGGCGTGAAGCGCGGATCGTAGGCCGCCTCGCTCGTGAGGCGGCGCTGCACGTGACCGCTCTTGTCGGCGACGTAGAGCCAGTCACCGGCGTTGAACGCGATGGTGGCGCCGCTCGGCGAGGCGGAGAGCCGGCCCCACGATCCGAACGGGAACTCTCCGGCGAAGCGCGCGCCGCGCACCAGGTCGTCACCGAACGTGGGCGCGGCGAGCAGCCCGACGAGCTCGGCCATCTCGTT
Source organism: Polyangiaceae bacterium (assembly GCA_043736975.1). GTDB lineage: Bacteria > Myxococcota_A > Polyangia > Polyangiales > Polyangiaceae > Labilithrix. The sequence goes on along the minus strand of JAYTBL010000506.1, from coordinate 11,096 downwards.
GGGCCGCCGCCCGATGGTGGCGGTTGGCAGCCGCCCGAGCTCGGGGAAGGTGTCCTCGGCGAGCGTGGCGCCGGAGTCGACGTCGACAATGCGGGTCTGGAGCATGCCGCGCGCGGGCCCATCGAGCCGGCGAATCAGGGCGCGCTGCCCGTCCTGCGAGAGCCACTCGAAGTACCAGTGCTCGCTCAGCCCCGCGACGGTCGGCGCGCCCACGGCGGGCGGCGTCGACGCAGGCAACACCGCGACGCGCGGCGCCACGGGTACGGCGCCCCCGCCACAGGCCGCGGTCAGCAATCCCAGCGCAGCGATCCACCCGATTCTGGACACGGCGGGAGAATGCATGCGAGCGGGAGGGGGGGCCAACTTAGGGAAGTACTCGGGGGGACGAGAGCGAGCGCAAGCGGCAGCCTTTCGTGGTCGGCGCGTTCACATCTCCATCGCAGAACCTGGACGCTTCCACTGGAAGTAGCGCTCGAACGTGTCGAGGAACATCTCGGCACGTACGCGCCAGTAGTCGACCGCGGAGCTACCGCCGGGCGCGACACCGAGGGCTCGGGCCTCCTCGACCGCCGTCGGGCTGGCGACGAAGTTGCGCTCGCGTGCGCGGAAGTCCGGGTTATGGCCCGCGCTCGGCATGTCTCCGTGGAGGAGCTCGTGGTAGCGCACGAACTCCACGACGAATCGCGGCACATCCGGCGATGTCGAGCAGCGGATTCAAGGCAATGCACTTGTCCTGGAACCGAAAGAACCCCCACTGCCGCTTGCTGGCGCGACTCATCCACGGGATCCGTCTTCGGCCGCTGGAGGTGATGGTTCAAGACCTTCGTGCGCTCTCGCCCGATCTCCTCGCGGAAGGCCGCCTCCGCGATGGGAGCCATCTTGGCTTCGACGATCCGCTTCGCGAGCGCGACGGGGTCGAACGCGCGCTTCTCGTCGAACGTGTGTCGGCGCGCGCTTCGTTCCGCGGGATTCTGACGAACTCCCTGGAACTTGATCCTTTTGCATCGTCGTCGCCCTCGAAGGCGGTGACGACGTAGAGTGCTCGCGTTGGAGTAGGGGAAGGCTCGGGTCTGAACACCCGAGCCTTCGTGGCAGGCACGTCTGAGAACGCGCCTGCCGTGGAGCACGGTGCCGTCGAACGCCCGCGGCGTCCAGCCCTCCCTGACGGACCGAGATCCCACGAGTCCCTCGGGCCGGTGTTCACGAAGCCCGGTCGCTACACGCTGTGGGTCGTCTATGCGTCTTCCTGCATCGGTCCCGAACGAAGCTCCAGCTGGGGCCGTGACCGAGACGCGCCTCCGCCCGCCGACCTCTTCGAGGGAACGATCGCGAGCAACGCCCTGACGCTCGACATCTCGCGTTAGCGCTGTCAGCGTCGGTGCGGCCTGGCGTGGGCGGGGGGGCCTCGCCCCTCGTCGCGCGAGATCGCCTGATCGTCGTTCTTGTCGAGCGCGGCGACGATGAGCTTCGCGGTGATGTGCGAGCGGCCCGGGCGGTCGCGCATGGCGGCGAAGACATCGGCCTCGGTGACCACGCCGTCGTTGTCGGTGTCGACGGCGTCGAAGCCCCCAATCGCGCGCCAGATCGCCAGCGAGAAGCACTCGAGGATGAGCTGCTTGGTCTCGCGGCCCGAGCCCACCGGCGGCACGCGCTCCGGGTGCTCGCTGGCCCAGCGCACCAGCGGCTCGATGCGGTCGAGTCCCGAGAGGAGGTTGCGGACCAGCGCGATGGCGTACTCGCGCTCCAGGTCGAGCGGCGCGCCGTCGATGCCGACCACCAAGCCGTGCTCGTCGAGGACCATGCGGTCGTCCACCTGGAGGAAGCTGCCCGACTCGGCGGGCGCCATCCGCCGCGACGCCGCGATGGCCTCGCGCAGCACGCGCCCGGGCAGGCAGGCGACCACCACCTCGTTGTCGAAGGGGACCTCGGTCTTGATGTCGGCGTAGGTCAGGCGGTCGCGGTACTCGTGCGATCCGCGGATGCCGCCCCCGTTGATCACGCAGCCGTCGGCGCCCAGCGCCTCGCGCACCGCGGTGCAGACCAGCGTGCCCATCGACGTCTGCTGGCGACGGGTGCCGATCGACGACACCGTCTCGCCGGGCGGGATGGATCGCAGCGAGGCCTCCTCGAGATCGCGAAGCGCTCCCAGATGCTGAGCCACCAGCGCGCGCAGCTCGGCGTTCTCCGGGTAGCCCGCGACGTCCTCCATCCGCACGCGCACCGCCGGCAGATCGGGGCCGCTCGCCGGCGCGACCGCGGGCCACTGGAGCTCGATGATCGCGGCGTGGAACGCATCGGCGCCCGCCTTCTCGATCCACGTGCCCTCGACCTGCTCGAGCAGCACGACGTGCTCGTGACCGCCGATGATCACCGGGAAGATCGGATCGCGCTGCTGGTGCGCGAGCTGCACGTCCTCCTGGTGCGTCTGGTGCGTGATCGGGATCACAACCGTGCAGCGCTCGTCGCGCATCAGGCGCGCGGCCTCGCTGCGCGCAGCGTCGTTCGCGTTGCGCAGCGGCGCGCCACCGAACGGCGGGCGGTGGAAGGTCGCCTCGTCGGTCATCACGACGCCGACCAGCCCGATCCGGACGCGGCCGACCTCCAGCACCTGGCTGGCCGGCAGCGGCGGATCGAAGGCGACGTTGGTGGCGAGGAACGTCGCGCCGAGCTCGGTGATGCGGCTGCGGAGCGCCTCGACCGGGATGTCGTCCTCGTGGTTCCCGAAGATGGCGTGCGTGACGCCCACCATCTTCATGCACTCCACCATGGCGCGTCCGAAATCGAGGCTCGAGAGGATGCTCGGCGCGACGAAGTCACCCGCGAGCGTGACCAGGAAGCGGTCCGCGGGCGCGGTCGTGCGGTGGTGCTCGACGAGCGTCTTCAGCCGCGGGAGGTTCTCCAGCGAGTAGACGTCGTTGACGGCGACGATCCGTACCGAGGGCCCAGTCACGCAGCGAGCGATACTCAAGCCGGTGGCGGAACACCAGCATCACCGACCGGCAGGCGGCACGGGACGACGCTCTCGAGCGGCTACGATCTTCTTTTCCCGAGGTACGGGTCCTCTCCGTCTAGTCGCGTCTGGTCGGCGCGCGCGACCGTCGACCGGTAGACGGCGACCATCCACACGAGGAGCAGGATGGTGGTGAGGCGCTCCAGGACCGGCACCGCGAGCTGCGCGGGGGACTGGCTGGCAAACTCGACGACGTAGAGCGCAAAGTCGACCGCCGCGACCGACATCGTGATCACCCCCAGCGAGACCACGTGGCGCGGCGCGCGCGGGTCGGAGAACAGCCCTTTCAGCGCCAGGAGCACGGTGGTCAAGCCCAGCGCGCCGGCCAGCACGATGGCGAGGCCGTGCAGCTGTCCGAAGCGATCGGTGGGGAGAAGCACCACCGATATGGCGCATGGCACGGTGGCGACGCCGAGCGCGCGCACCAGGCGCCCCAGCCGCGGCCGCGAGGGAAAGAGCCGAGGGAGCACCACGAAGAGCACGCCGATCCCCAACGCCAGCGTGATCATCGCCACGCGCGCGAGCCAGCACGCGCAGCCGTTCGGCCGATCGTTGATGGCCACGGTGCGCGCGACATCGCACAGCGTGTTGCGCCAGAAATCGTGGCCCGTCGCTGCGTGATCGAAGTGCGTTCCTCCCGCGTAGGCACGCGCCGCGAGGGCAAAGAGCACCACGAAGCCGACCGCGCTAGCGAGCAGCGCCCCGGACTCGATCCGGATGCGTTCATTCGAATGATTCATGACGTAACTCGCTTGGTTCAGGGGCCGAGGCCCGCGCCCGGAGAGGGCAACGTGAGCGCCTGGTGGAAGGCGACGAAGAAGGAGATCGGCGGCACGTCGGCGGGACGGACGCCGCTGACCATGGGTACGCCGACGTCGAGCCGCAGCACCGCGCGATCGATCTGCGGGAACACGATGCGGAGCCCGCCGCCGACCGCCTGCTTCGGCGAGAGGTGATCGAAGCCGCTCTGGGCGTCGCCCACGTCGTAGAACGCGACCGCCCCGAGGAACACCGAGCCGAGCGCGATCGATCGCGACCGGAGCTCGAGATTCGCGGTGACGTAGTCCTTGCCGACGAGATAGCGACTCGGATAGCCGCGAAGCAGAGAATCCCCGCCGACGAACGACTGCACATTCAAGTAATTTCGATATCGATTCATGGCCGACACATCGAAGAAGATGCGACCGAAGGGAAGGCGCGGCGTGACGATGCCGAGCTCGCCCCGGATCGATGCGTCGGAGAGCTCGTGAGGCGTGGCCTCCACCGTCGACTCGACGGATGCACGCGCCAGGCCATCGCCGAGCGCGACCGCGTAGGCGGCGCCGGCGTAGGTGCCGACGAAGTCGCGCGTAGAGCCCAGCGCGCGCAGCGTGGGATAGACGCGCAGCCAGAGATCGTGGCCGAGTCGGTGGTCCTCCTGGAGCCCGAGCGTGTCGATATCGAGCGTGCGGAGGAAGTCGTTGGTGTAGCCGTGCCACTGGAGGAAAGGCCCGGCGCGATCCTCACCGGTCGGCACCACCGAGCGCTGGAACGCCGCGACCGACCGCGCGGCGTGCGCCGGATCCGCGGGAACGCTGAACTTCGCGTGCTGCAGCGCGGCGCCGAGCGAGACGTCGTTCTTCGTCTCCCAGCCGAAGGAGCGCGTGATCTTCGCGTGCTCCTGGAACGAGCGCTCGCGGTAGACCCACGGGACGGGCGCGGCGCCCGGCGCCTCGGGCGTGAAGGTCGCGACCGCGGCGTTGACGTAGCGCCGGCGAACCCGGTCCGCGAAGGTGGTGCCGAAGCTCCACGCCCACTCGGTATGCGAGGTGACGAGCGGCTTCTCGATGCTCGCCGAGCCGTAGCTCCCCTCGAGCTGACCGCTCTCGCGGTTGACGATCACGTTGCCGTCCACGCCCAGCGTGAGATAGCGCCCATCGAGCCGCGGGATCTGGTAGCTCGCGCCGAGCGCGAACGTCTTCGGCTCGAGGACGAAGCGGCCGAGCGCGGAGTGGTGGAGGCCGGCGATGTTCGCCTCCTTGGGCTCGAGCGTGAGCGACTCGATCCCGCCGCCCGTCACCGCGAGGTCGAAGTCGACGTAGAGGCTCCAGACGTCCTTGGTGACCACCAGGAGCCGCACCCGATCGGGCCCCGATCCGACCAGCGGCACGCAGACCACGAGCGAGAGCTGCGAGAGCTTGCGCAGGTTGCGCGCCGACTCGTCGACGGCGACGCTGCGCCACGGCTGGCCCTCGCGCACCAGCAGCTCCCGGCGCAGGACCCAGGGCCGCGAGGTGGTGTGGACGACGTCGACCGCGGTGGGCAGGCCATCGTGCTGGTCGATCGGATCGAGGCGGACGATCTCGATGCGCTCGATGATCTTGCCTTCGGGCGCCCGATCGATGGCGCCGCCGATGTGGGCCTGCGCGTCGTGGATCGCCTGCTGCTCGTAGTCGGAGTACGCGCCGGTCAGCGACTGCGGGTCCGCAGCGGCCGCCCTCGAGGCGAGGGCGGCGGCGAGCAGCAGCGAGAGCGACAGCGACCGTTGCACGAGCGTGAACACCCTCTCGCAAGGAACGGTCCAGCGCCGATAGCAGCGATCTGCGCCGCGAAGAGCAGCGCGTGCGTGCAGCGATCTTCACACGTGCAGCGGGGCGCTGCACACCGTTCACGAACCCTCGCAAGCGCGAGATCGCTCAGCGCACGCTGATGTCGGCGCGGGCCACGCGGCCGGCCACGCGCGCGTCGCGCGGGCGCACCTCGAGCGCGTGCTCGCCGCGCGTGATCGGGACGAGACCGCGGTACGGCGGCGCGAGCGAAGCGCGGACCTCACCGTCGATCAGCACCTCCAGCGCGATCGCCTCCGGGAGCCCCTCGGTCACGGCCACCACCTCGACGACGTCGGCGCTCGCCGGCGACTCGTCGGCGTGGAGCACCGCTCCGCGGTGCGGCTTCACCAGCACCACGCGCGGACCGGACTCCTCGAACGTGGCCCCGCCGGGCGGCGTCGCGCTCTGCCGCGTCCCCGCGGCGGCAGCGCAGCCGGGGACCCGCGCGCCGAGGAACCAGCGCGTGCCGTGAGCATCGAGGCCGGGAGCGCCCAGCGGGCGCTCGCCGAGGAAGCGGGCGTAGACGTCGGGCAGGACCACGATCGACGGCCCGCTCGCCTCGCTCGAGCAGACGAACGGCGGCTCGCCGCTGGGGGCCGCGCGGGGCCGCGCATGCCGGTGCATGGTGCATGTGACCACGGGTGACATGGCGCGGGCGAAGCGCCGGACCACGCGATCGGAGCAGGCGTCGCCGGGGCGCTCGCCGCTCAGCGCGCACACCTCGGCCTCCTCCACGAGCGCGGCGTCGAAGAGCGGGGCCCGCGCCGGGACGTCGCGCATCGCGCGCTTCATGACGTCGAAGAAGAGGGGGCCGGCGCCGCTCGCTCCGGTGACCTGGTTCGTGGCGACCCCGCTCGCGTTGCCGACCCACACCACGACCGTCCGCTCGCGCGTGAACCCGGCGGTCCAGGCGTCGCGGTAGCCGGTGCTGGTCCCGGTCTTGAGCGCGACGGGAAACGGCAGCGCGAAGGGCCCGCGCGCGTGGAGCCCGCGCACGCGAGCGAGCGAGTCACTCATCGCGTCGACGACGAGCGCCACCGCGCCCGCGTCGAACACCCGCTCCCCACCCGCGGTCGGCCTGTCGGCTCGATCGCTGAGACCCACGCGGTCGCCGCCGCGCGCCAGCATCGCGTACGCCCCCGCGAGCTCCCGCGGCGAGACCTCCGCGCTCCCCAGCGCGATCGACGTGCCGTAGCGCTCCGCCCCGTCCTTCAGCTCCAGGCCCGTCCGGCGCAGCACGGCCACCGCGGTACGCGCCCCCATCTCCGCGACGAGGCGCACCGCCGGCACGTTGAGGCTGCCCGCGAGCGCCTCGCGCGCCGACACCGGCCCGACGAACGCGCCGTCGAAGTTGTCCGGGGCATAGACCGCGCCGGTCGTGCCGAGATCGGTCGGCACGTCGGCGAGCGGCGCCATCGGCGACAGGCCCTTCTCGAAGGCGTGGGCGTAGAGGAACGGCTTGAGGGTGGAGCCTGCCTGGCGCTTGCTCCGTACGAGATCGACCGCGCCCGCGCTCGCGGCGTCGAAGTAGTCGGCGCTCCCGACCTCGGCCAGGATCTCCCCGGTCGAGTTGTCGACGACGATCACCGCGGAGTTGAGGGCCCCGCGAGCGCGCAGCAGGGGGGCATGCGACCGCGTGATCGCCTCCGCGTCGCGCTGGAGATCGAAGTCGATGGTCGTCTGCACGTCGCCCTGACCGGCGCCCGCGCCCAGCACGAGGTGGGGCGCCACGAGGACGCGCGGCTGCGGCGGCGCGAGCACGATGGGCTCGGCCAGCGCGCGCGCCAGCTCGTCCGCAGAGGCCTCGCCGCGATCGCGGAGCGCCTGCAACAGCGCCCGCTGGCGGCCCACCGCACGATCGCGATATCGGTACGGATCGAGCGCCGAGGGCGCGCGCGGGAGCACCGCGAGCAGCGCCGCCTGCGCGAGGCTCAGGTCGCTGGCGGGGACGCCGAAGTAGCCGCGCGCGGCGGCCTCGGGGCCCGCCCAGCCGTGGCCGTAGTCGATGTGATTCAGGTAGGCCTCGAGGATCGCGCGCTTGTCGAGCTCGGCCTCGAGGTTCTGGGCCCGCGCCATCTCCAGGATCTTCGTGCCGAGCGTGCGCCGGTGCGCGACGCCGCGATGGTCGAGGCGCTTCACGAGCTGCGCGGTGATCGTGCTGCCGCCCGACACGATCCGCCAGCGCGCGACGTCCGAGAGCGCGGCGCGGACCAGGGCGAGGCGATCGACGCCGTCGTGCGCCCAGAACGCGCGGTCCTCGCTGGCGATGGTCGCGAGCACGACGCGAGGCGAGATCGCGTCGAGCGCGGTGCGCTGTCCGCGGAGCCCGCTCGCGGATTGGCGCTCGCCGAGGAGGCGGCCGTCGCGGGCGTGGACCCGCGTGCTCTCGGTCCAGGAGTCCTGGAGCGACGCGCGCGGGCTCCCGGCGGCGAGGCGCACGCCGCGCCACGCGAGCCAGAGCACGCACAGCGCGCCCAGCGCTACGAGCGTCCTCCGCCAGCGCGTCCGCGCGCGCGCGCGCGCGCTCGAGTTGCTCATCGAACGATCACCCGCCCGCCCTCGGAGTAGCCCTCGCTGCCCGGCTCGTACATGAGCTCGCCGCGCGCGGCGGGGAGCGTGAACTCGCCGGGCGTCGTGGCGCGCACGAGGTAGGTCGCGTACGCGGCGTTACCACCGTAGACATGGTCGAAGTAGACGTTCACGCGGTCGTCGCGCACGTCCACGTGGCTGGCCGAGCCGCCCCACGAGGTGAGGCCTTCGTGGAAGGGATGCTCCTTCTGGATCTCGGGCGCGCTCGCCACGGTCGCGAGATCGGGCTGGATCGGCTGGAAGCCCGCGGGGAGCCGGTCGGTGACGGCGAGGTAGGTGGCCCGCCAGCTGTCGACCTTCGGTAGCTCGATGCGGAGGGCGACGCGGATCACGTCGCCGGCCTTCACGTTCGCCAGGTCGACGGGCGCGCCCTTGCCGTCGGTGTAGACGCGGTAGACGCTCGGCCCGAGCTCCGACCTCCGACCGTTGCGCGTCGACGTCGCCTCCGGACGTACGTAGCGCGCTTCCATCGAGAACGCGCTGGGCGCGGCCGCGTCCCCCTCGAGCAGCAGCTTCACCGTCTTGCCGCGCAGGTCCTTCAGCGGGATGACGACCTCCTTGTTGTCGCCGCCCAGCCGGCGCGTGGTGTCGAAGATGATCCCCTCGGCGCGGATCCTCACGTCCACCGCGCCGTTCGGCTTGTCCGGTCCGACGAACGCCGAGAGCGCCATGAGCGACCAGGCCGCCGACTGCGTGGTGTAGCGGTCGAGGCCGCGGATCAGCCGGTGCGCGAGCGCCGTGCTCAGCGTCGACGTCGGGCGCAGCTTCACCAGCGCGAGGAGCGCCTGCGCGCGATCGCGGTCGCTTGAGCCCCAGTAGCGGTAGTCGCGCTCCCCGTGGTCGTCGCGCTTGAGGATGCCGGCGGCGTCGAACGTTGCTTCGATCTCGTCGAGGATGGTCCGGGTGCGCGCCTCCTCCTTGGGGAGCGTGGAGAGGGCGAGGGCGAGGCTGGCCAGGCCGTAGACGTCGAGGTTCGCGCGGACGTCGTAGAGCGAGTCGGCGGCGTCGGGCTTCAGGCGCCCCGCCTGCGCGAGGACCTCGGCGACCGCCACCTTCATGACCGGCTCGCGCTCACGCGGGAGCTGCTGCTCGAGGAACGTGAGGGCGTCGGGCAGGAGGCCCTCCTCCTCGATGCCGATCTCCTTCGCGCGCAGGAGGGCCCGCGCCGCGTAGGTCGTCCCGTAGAGGTTCGGCTCGTTGCCGCCCGGCCAGTAGGCGAGGCCCCCGCTGCCGGTCTTCATGGTCGCGAGGTGCTTCACGCCGGCCGCGATGCGCTTGCGCAGCTCGGCGTCCTCGAGGCCGATCACCCCGGTCCACGGCAGCAGGTTGCGCGCGGCGAGCAGCGGCAAGGTCCCCGACGTCGTCTGCTCGACGCATCCGTGCGGGTACTCGCGGAGGAACGCGAGGCGCTGGCCGAGCTCCGGGTACAGCGCCGCGCCGGTGCGCAGCGTGAGCTTCGCGTCGTCCTCGAAGATGGCGTCGCCCGGGATGGCCAAGGTGATCTCCTGGCGCTGCCGGAACACGCCCGCGAGCTGGGGATGCTCCTCGGTGCCGGGCAGCTCCAGGCGCAACGTCTTCTCGACCTTGTCGCGGACCTTGCCGTCGACCTCGAGGAGAAACGAAATGGCGGTGACGGCCTCCGCCACGAAGGGCACCGCGACGCGCTCGTGCCCGTGCGCCGCGATGCGGACGTCCCGCTTCTGTCCGAGGATCGTGACCCTCGCGCTCACCGCTGCGTCGGTGTTGTTGTGCGCCATCGCGGCGATTTCGAGCTTGTCGCCCTTGAGCGCGAACGACGGAAGGATCGGATCGAGCAGGAACGACCGCGTGACGACGAAGCTCGACTCGGCCGCGCCCGCCGAGCCGTCCTCGCCGATGACCGTGGCCATCATGCGGAACTCGGTGAGGTTGTCGGGCAGCTTCACGCTCGCCGTCGCTTGCCCGCGCTTGTCGGTGGTGAGGTTCGGCAGCCAAGCCGCGGTCTCGACGAAGTCGCGGCGCGTGTCGAAGGAGTCGGAGCCCTCGCCGCCGCCGCCGCCCGCGACGTGCGCCTTCTCGCGGCGGCGGAAGAGGAGCTGCCGGCTGTCGGCGGACGAGAAGGCGAGGGGCCGCGGCGGGTGCAGCGCCGCCGTGGGGTCCTTCGCGTGGAAGCCGGTGAGGCGGAGGACGCCCTCGTCGACGACGGCGAGCGCCACGTCGGCGCTCTCGAGCAGCTCGCTGCCGCGCCGGACCTCGACGGTGATCTCCGCGGTGTCGCGGGCGTCGTAGCTCTTCTTCGCAGACGTCACCTTCACGGTGAGCCGTGCGCTGTCGAGCGCGACGGGCAGGCGGAGCGCGCCGACGCGGTAAGTCGCCTCGGGGCCGCCGTTGATGGGCAGGAGCGTGACGACCGCGTAGGCGTGCGGCGCGTGGGAGAGCTGGAGCGGGACGTCGAACACCGTCGACGCGCCCTTGAAGCGCCGGGCCTCGTGCGTGAGGATCCCGCCGCGCTCGACGGCCAGGATCGCCATGGCCTCGGCGAACGGGCTCTGCACGAGCACCTTCGCCGTCTCGCCGGGCTGGTAGGTCTTCTTGTCGCTGCTGATGGGCGTCTTCTTGCCCGCGCTCGGGACGGCGCTCGCGTCGCTGTCGCCGCCACCCCAGGCGTAGAACGTGCTGCTCGCGTCGTCTCGACCGTCGACCCGCGCCACCACGCGGTACTCGCCGGGCTTGGCGATCTGCAGATCGCATCCCCTCGGCGTGACCTCGCTGGTGATGGCGCAGCTGCCCTCGGCGAACGTGACCGGACCCCAGGTCTCGACGACCGCGCCGCTCTCCGCCTTCTCGCTGCTCCTCTTCCACTCGAGGCGCTCCAGGCGTGCCTCGGCGGGCGCGCCGGCGACTGGGTTGCCGTCCTTGTCGACCACGGC
>JAYTBL010000505.1:0-9764 GCA_043736975.1 Polyangiaceae bacterium | reverse complement strand
GTGGTCCGGGCAAGGTGCGCGTCGTCGCGGTGACGAAGGACGTCTGGACCCTCATCGCGGACGCCGATCTCCGGATCACGTCGGGCGGTGCCGAGCGGCTGATGTTCGAGATCAAGGAGCAGAACTTCCTGGGTCGCCAGGCCGCTCTCTCGGCGAGCTCGATCCTGCAGCCCGAGAGCGTCTCGTTCGGCGCTGGCTACCTGGCACCCCGCTTCGACGCCGCTGGCTGAAGTTCTCCACCGAGGCGAACGTGATCATCAACCGCCGGAGCGGCGAGCCCGAGGGCACCTTCGGCGACGCCAAGATCGAGCGGCCTCTGAACTCCACCCGCCGGAAGGTACGGGCTGCTGGCCTGGAGCACGTCCGGGTCTTCCTCCCGGACGATCCGCCGGACGCGGTCGATCCGCCACATGGCGTGGTCGCTCGGATCATAGGGCAGAGGGGGGCCCCGCCAGACGAATGAGACGGCCGCCGTTGAACTCCACCGTTTCGTCTCGCGGTCCCGGCGCGACGACCACGATGTCATGACCACGGCGTCTCCCTTCGCTCGCGAGCGTCGATAGGTAGGAGCGCACGCCTCCGCCGCGGTCGATGAGCTCGAGGTCACTCTCGCTGCAGCCGATAACGGCGCGCCAGGCGCCCTTCGAGGGGCGGCGTGGTATGTCCGCAAGCGTGGCGCGTCGCCTCTTCGCTTGCGTGATGCTCGGTCTGAGGGGCCTGACGAGCGCCGATCGTCTCGTCCTCCTCGGCGTCGCCGTCCTTCATGTCATCGGTATCGGCTGGGGCCTACCCGGGGCCGCCGGCTGGGACGTCGACGGTATCGCGCCGCAGGACTTTCTGCCGGGCGTCGTGAAGACGTTCACGCCAGGCGAGTATTTCACGTACCCGCCGCTGCACCTGGTGTTCCTCACGGTGCTCACGCTACCGATCACGCTCGTCGTGCTCGCGCGAGCGCCGTCGCTCTCCCGCGCCGACCTGATTCACAGCTTCACGCAGGTACCGGTGATGACGAGCTTCGCCTTCGCGGCGCGGTTCGTCAGCGCGCTCATGTCGCTGGGCCTCGTGTTCGTGATCGGCCGCATGGCCACCGCCATCTTCGGCCCGCGTGCGCGGCCGTGGGCGATGGCCATTGCCGGCGTCGAGGTCGCCGGAACGTACTACGGACACACGACGAACCTCGACATGCCCGCGCTCTTCTGGTCGTCGTGCGCGCTGCTGGCGCTCATCCGCGCGGTGCAGAACGACGATCCGCGCCGGCTGTGGCGCGTGGCAGTGCTGGCGTCGTGCGCGATCGCTACGAAGGATCAAGCGTACGCGGTGTTTGCCTTTGCGGTGCCCTGCGTGATGTTGGCGTGGCTCGTGATCCGGTGGCGTTCCGGGCGGGTGCGGGAGCTCGCGCGCGCCGGCGCGATGTCCTTCGCGCTCGCGCTCGCGCTCGTGCTCTTCCTCGATGGCGCCTTGTTCAACCCTTCGGGCTTCGCCGCGCGGCTTCGCTTCCTCAGCGGCCCCGCGAGTCAGGATTTCGCGCAGTACTCGAGGGACTGGCCGGGCCGGCTCGCGGCGGTGTGGGATGCCGCGACCTTTCTTCCGCAGCACTATCCCATCGCGCTTGCTCCGGTGTTCGTGCTCGGCGCGATCTTCGCCGCGGTCCGAGCGCCTGCCGCCCAGCGGCTTGCCGCGCTCATCCCGCTGCTGGCCATCGTCTCGTTCACGCTGACCTTCAACGCGGTCGCGCAGCGCGTGGAGGAGCGCTTCATGATGCCGCAGATGCAGCTGCTTGCCGTCTACGGAGGTGGCGCCGTGAGCGGGCTGCTCGGCGCGCGGCCGGCCTCCGACCGTCCTTTGCTCGGGTGGCTGGTGCGGCTCGGCGCGCTGGCCTGCGTTGCGCTGGGGCTCCGCCAGTCGCTGACGGTCGTGGCGAACATGCTCGGAGATTCCCGGTACGACGCGGAGCGCTTCCTGGGCGACAACGTCCGTCCGGACGACGTCGTCGAGGTCTATGGCAAGAACGTCTATCTCCCTCGCTTCACGGCCGGCGCGACAGTGCAGCGCGTCGGAGAGGATCCTACGGACATGCGGAGCCCGATCCCCGGGGTCACCGAGCTGCAGGCTCGCGTGGGCGCCGTGGACCAGCGGAAGCCTCGCTGGATCGTCGTCAGCTCCGGGTATGCGTGGCGCTTTCTGCAGCGGTCGCGTGATGCCGAGGGAGGCCGCGTGCTGCCCGAAGCCCAGCGGGTGCTCCTCGCCGACAGCGACGCGACCAGCTACTTCGGCGCTCTCTTCACCGAGCGGGCAGGCTACCGGGTCGCGCATGTCGCGGTCTTCCAGGGGTCGCGCTGGTTCCCGCCCAGGCCGCTGCACGCCAGCCTCGCCTGCGACATCTTCATCTTCGAGCGGCGGTGAACGCGGTATCCGTCATGCCGCAAGCAGGCTCGCGGGGTCTAGCACTTCTTGGCGGTCGTGCGGCGCCGCCTCCAGCGCACGAAGCGGAGCACCCAGAGCGTCGCTCCGCTCGCGACGGTCAGCAACCCCAGCACCGCCGCGGCGATCAGCAGCGGATGGTGGAAAGATTCTCGTCCCCGGTAATCCATGATGTGCAGCGACCACAGAAAGTCGTACTGACGCCACCGGTCGTTACGGCGCGCCGTCACCTCGCCGGTGCGAGCGTCGATCCACACCGCGGTGCCCGCGCTGTCGGCAAGCAAGACGCGCCACGCCGGGAGCGGCCGATCCCGGTACTCGATCGGCGCATCGGCTTCGATCAGAGTGGCCTCGGCCACCATCGGATCACCACCTCGATCGCTGCGTGCGGTGGCCTCCGCCTCCGCGCGCGCGACCGGGAGGAGCGCGCCGGTGCGCGCGTCGAGCCGCAGGCCGAGGTGGTGTTGCCCGCGCGCGAGGTAGACCGGGCGCCCCGCGGAGAGACGCAGCTCGAGCGTCTCGACCGGCCGAAGGCCGAGCGACGTAGCGACGCCGATGGCCGTCGCCGGCGAGAGAAGGGCGGCGCCGTCATCGACCGTGATCGGAAACGTCGCGTCGACGTGCTCGCCGCGCACCTCGGCGATCGGGAAGGATGCGAAGAAGAGCCCGCTGCACAGCCACACCGCAAACTGCGCGAGGATCGCGAGCGACAACCAGCGGTGTAACGAATAGAAGGTGCGGTTCATCGTCGCAGGTGTGACCGCAGACGTCACACGCGCCCGTCGCTGGCCGCTGCTGGCAACATCGGTGTAAGCATACCGCCGCGCGTGCGTCAGCAGTCACAGAGCACGCCATTCCTCATGAACCGAACTCGTATCTCAGCGGTCTGTCTCGTCCTCGCGGCGTGCACGGGCAGTGATCTCGAAGCCCCTTCGCCTCGAGACCCCGCGAGCCCCCGTGCGCCGGTGGCCCCGTTCGACCCGGGGCCGAATCCCTTCCGTGCCGACTCAGCGCCTGCTCCCGCGTCGAAGACGACCCCGCCCGCGCCATCTGCGTCAGGGAAGACGCAATGAAGCGGATCGTTTTGCTCGCGGCCATCGCGCTCGGAGGATGCGCGTCCACCTCGCCCGCGGACGGCTTCCGGGACGTCGCGCAGAAGGTCGAACAGCAGAGCGGCCATCGCGTCATGTGGGACCAGGGCGGCGATGACGACGCGAAGGTCAAGGATGCGATCCGCAAGCTCCTCGCCTCGGAGATGTCGGTCGACGCGGCCGTGCAGGTGGCGCTGCTCAACAACCCCGCGCTCATCGCGACCTACGAGGAGCTCAGCATCGCGCAGGCCGACGTCGTCCAGGCGGGGCTGCTGAAGAACCCGGTCTTCGGCGTAGGCCGCACCGCCTGGGACATGGAGCACATCAGTCCGAACCTCTTCCTGACGGTCGAGCAGGACTTGCTCGATCTCCTGATGCTCCCGGCGCGCAAGAAGGTCGCCAAGGCGCAGCTCGAGCAAGCGAAACTCCGACTCCTGGGGGAGATTCTCGAGCTCGCCGGGCACACGCGCACCGCCTACTTCACACTTCAGGCGGCGCAGCAGACAGCGGCCATGCAGCTCGAGATCGTGGACGCCGGCGAGGCCGCCATGGACCTCGCGACGCGCCAGTACGAAGCAGGAAATCTCTACGAGTTCGACCTCGCGAACGAGCGCGCCAACCTCTCCCAGTTCCAGCTGGCGCTGGCTCGGAGCCGGGTCATGGCGACGCAGGCGCGCGCGGATCTCGCGAAGCTCCTGGGGATCTGGGGACCGGCCATGGCCTTCCGGGTGCCCGAGCATCTGCCCGAGCTACCCGAGCACGAGGCCCCGCTCGAGCAGCTGGAGAGCCTCGCGATCGCCCAGCGCGCGGAGCTCGCGGCGGCAACCCAGCAGCACCGCACGCTCCACTACGCGGTCAATCTCGCGAAGACCAGCCGCTGGTTCGGGGTCCTCAGCGTCGGCGCGGAGGTGGGGCGCCTGAGGACCGGGAACGGGAACATCTCGGTCGGGCCCAGCGCGACGATAGAGCTTCCGCTGTTCGATCAGCGGCAGGCCGTCATCGCGCGTCTGGAGGCGATGGAACGCGCGGCCGCGGCGACCGAGCGCGGCGTGGCCATCGACATTCGCGCCGATGTGAACGCGGTCCGCGCGCGGCTCGTTCTGGACCGCCGGACGGTCGAGCTCTACCGCGACACTCTCTTGCCGACGCGGCGAAACCTCACGCGCCTCGCGAAGGTTCAGTACGACGCGATGCTCCTCAGCGTGTACCAGCTCCTCCAGATCCGGCAGCAAGAGGTTGCCGCCATGGCGGAGTACCTCCAGGCGCTGCGCGACTACTGGACAGCTCGGTCCGATCTCGAGCGAGCGGTGGGAGGGCGCCTCTCTCCCGCGAAGCCAACGCCGACCCGCGGCAGCGACCCGCATCAGAACCACGAGCCCTGAGGTAATCCGCGATGTTCAGCCGCCGTCAGCTCCTCACCTCCGCCGCCGCGCTCGGCGGCGCCTCCCTGTTGAACGCCCGCGTCGCAGCCGCAGGCGGCGACGGTATCCCGACGGTGCCAACGCAGCCGCACTTCGATCTGCCGCCGAACAAGGGGCCCTTCCCTTACGTGCCCGTCGAGACGCTCAACGGCGTGACGCTGCCGTGGAAGATCGAGAACGGCGTGAAGGTGTTCCACCTCGTCGCGGAGCCCGTCGATCGCGAGTTCGCGCCGGGGATGATCGTCAAGTGCTGGGGCTACAACGGCGTAACCCCTGGCCCCACCATCGAGGCAGTCCAGGGCGATCGCGTTCGATTCCTGGTGACCAACAAGCTGCCCGAGCGCACGAGCGTCCACTGGCACGGCATGCTGCTCCCCAACGGCATGGACGGCGTCGCGGGGCTCAACCAGCCGCACATCGAGGTCGGCGAGACGTACGTCTACGAGTTCACGCTCAAGGAGGCGGGCACGTTCATGTACCACCCGCACTCGGACGAGATGGTCCAGATGGCCCTGGGAATGATGGGCATGTTCGTGGTCCACCCGCGCGCGCAAGAGAACCCGCGCGTCGACCGCGACTTCGCCATCATGCTGCACGAGTGGTTCATCGCGCCGGGGACCGCGCGTCCGAACCCGGCGGTGATGACCGACTTCAACATCTTCTCGTTCAACTCGCGCGTGTGGCCAGGAACCGCGCCGCTCGTCGTGCGCACGGGCCAGCGCGTCCGGGTGCGCCTCGGTAACCTGTCGATGGACAGCCACCCCATTCACCTTCACGGCTACCGCTTCGAGCAGACCGCGACCGACGGCGGCAAGACGCCCCTGAGCGCGCGGCTGCCGGAGACGACCGTCAACGTTCCCGTGGGCGCGACGCGCGACATCGAGTGGGTTGCGGATG
This sequence comes from Polyangiaceae bacterium, assembly GCA_043736975.1. Classification (GTDB taxonomy): domain Bacteria; phylum Myxococcota_A; class Polyangia; order Polyangiales; family Polyangiaceae; genus Labilithrix. The sequence goes on along the minus strand of JAYTBL010000505.1, from coordinate 3,934 downwards.
TGCCCGGTGACTGGGCGTTCCACTGCCACAAGTCCCATCACACGATGAACGCGATGAGCCACGATCTGCCGCTGATGATCGGCGTCAACCAGGCCAGCGCCGAGGCGCGCGTGGGCAAGGTCGTTCCGGGCTACATGGCGATGGGCAGCGCCGGCATGGGCGGGATGATGGATATGGGCACTCCCAAGAACACGCTGCCGATGATGACCGGCGAGGGCCCGTTCGGACCGATCGAGATGGGCGGCATGTTCACGACGCTGAAGGTCCGCGACGGCATCAAGAGCTACGAAAATCCGGGCTGGTACAAACACCCGCCAGGCACCGTCGCTTACAAGCTGAAGTGACCCAGGAATCCGTACCGCGAGTGACAACGTTTGCCCGGCCGCTCGTGCTTCGGCAGCGATGACCTGAAGAGATCAAGCCGCGCGGGGCGCGAGGTCGCCGCTGGCGCGGAGGTCGGCGGTCGTGAGCGGGGCGTAGCGGGGCGGGGGGCCGAGCTGCAGGAGCGCGCGCACCTCGGTGAGCGGGCGCGGCAGGAGGTCCTCCCAGGCGATCGCTGGGAGCCACTTCGCCTTGCGGCCGCGGAGGTAGCCGCGGAGCATGATGGTGCGGTCCGCGCCCTTCGCCTTCACGAGCGCGAGGAGCGCGACCAGGGCGATGCCCGGGCTCTTCGTCTGGGGGAGGATGAAGCAGAGGAGCGCGGCCTCGCCGACCAGGTCCATGCCGTAGCCGGTCACCACGTGCCAGAGATCGTGCGTGTCGCGCATGCGGTCGGCGATGAACGTGTGCTCGGGCGTCTTGTCTAGCTGCTCGTCGCGGCCCGCCACGCTCGCGGCGACGATGCCCTCCGGCGTGATCCCCTCGCGGTCCATCAGCTCGGCATAGGCGCGCCCCAGCGAGCCTTCGGGCAGCGCGTGCAGCGCGGCGCGATCGGCGAGACGCGCGCCGAGACGGGGCTGCGCGGCGAGGAGCGAGCGGCCCTCCGCGCAGGCCCGGAAGCCCGCCAACAGGTGATCGGGCGAGCGCCCCGGCAGGCTCTCGATGATGGTGAAGACCTTGGGCAGATCGTCGGGATCCGCGGACAGCGCGCCGAGCGCGCGCAGGGCGACGAGCGGGCGGTTGCGATGGTGATGGCGATCGCGTTCACGATCGGAGGACGACGCAGGACGGTCCATGGCGGCAGGTGCTCCTTATCAACACTCTTGTAGATAGCGCCGTCTACATGATTGTCAATAGTGCGGGCCGCATGAAAGGATGGGCGGCCGTGAAGTCCACGAAAACCAAGGCTTCCAAGCCGCGTCGTCGCCTCACTTCGGAGGAGGCGAAGGAGGCCATCCTCGCCGCCACGGAGACGCGGCTGCGCGCGGTGGGGCCCGATGCGCTGCGGCTCCAGGAGATCGCGGCCGATGTCGGGCTGTCGCATCCGACGGTGCTCCACCACGTCGGCAGCCGCGAGGCGCTCGTGGCGGCGGTGGTGGCGCGCGCGATGGACGCGCTCGAGACGGAGCTCCTCGCTTGCTTCGCGAATCAGCTCGAGACGCCCACGCTCGTGAGGACGACGCTGAACGACGTCGACGATGTCATGCGCCGTCGCGGCCAGGCGCGCCTCGTGGCTTGGCTCGCGCTGACGCAGGCGCCGGGCACGGTGAACCGGAGCTCGCGCCTCGGCGAGGTCGCTTCCGCGCTGCACGCCGCGCGCGGCCTCCGCGGCAAGGACGCGCCGCTCGAGGACACGGCGTTCGGTGTGCTGCTCGCGGCGACGTCGCTGTTCGGCGTGGCGCTGGTGGGGCCAGGGCTGCTCGGGATGCTGGGCCTGCCTGCGGACGAGGCGACGATGGACCGCTTCCGCGCGTGGTTCGCGGCACTGCTCACGAAACACGCGGAGATCGCCTAGATCACCAGGTCCGGTCCGCGCGCTCACTCCTCCGCGATCAGCGCGGACAGCGCGACGCGGTCGGGCTCGAGGAGGTGCTTGATGCGCTCCTTGTTCACGTCGGCGACGATGATCTCGCCGACCTCGTCGTTCACCGCGCTGAAGATGCCGCGGTGCTTCATGCGCTCGGTCTGGCGCCGGTTGTCGTCGGTCGGCGTGAGGTAGTGCACCGAGTCGATCTTGTAGCGGTGGATGAGGAACAGCTGCACGAGGGTCATCAGCCGCTTGCGCCGCAGCGGGTGATCGAACGTGTTCTGATCGCGGATCGAGAGGATGCTGCGGCCCTGCCGATCGTGGATGGGCTCGAAGACCACGTTGGCGGCGGGCTCGCCGGTCGCCTCCAGGATGGTGAGCGCGAGGAGCTGCGCCCCGGCGGTGTGGGGGCGCAGCGCCACGGTGAGCTTGCCCTCGAGGCCGTGGCGGTGACGCCAGAGATCGAGCCACTCCGCGAGGACCTTGGGCGGCACCTCGGTCTGCACCTGGTGCTGGAATTGCGTCGAGCCCTTGCCCATCGCCTTGGTGGTCGAGGTGCGGCCGGAGAGCGACATCAGGCCCGCGTCGGCGCGCGGTCCGCCCACCAGAGTCTGCGGCGTCTGGTACGGCGACTCGAGGAGGCGGAACTTCCGCTGCAGGCGCGCCAGGGCGAGCATGCCGTCCTGGCGCAGCGCGAGCGCGAGCTCCTCGCCGGCGAGCCCGTCGATCTGGTGGCCGCCGTAGGTGATGAAGTTGAAGACGAAGCCGAGCTTTCCGAGCTCCTGCGGGAAGCGGCGCATCTCGTCGTCGTTGAGGCCGGTGGTGTCCCAGCTGAAGGACGGCGACAGGTTGTAGGCCAACATCGCGTGCGGGTACTTGGCGTGGATCGCGTCGGCGAAGACCTTCGCGTCGTGCAGGTCCGCGGTCTTCGTCTCCATCCAGATCAGATCGGCGTAAGGCGCGACGGCGAGCGACTTGGCGATGGCGTAGGGGATGCCGCCGCGCACCTGGTAGTAGCCGTCCGGCGTCTTGGCGTGCTCGCAGTCCCAGTGGACGTGCACGCCCAGCTCGCGGGCCTTTTCGTGAATCTCGTAGAACGAGGCCTGCTCGGCGAAAGCCTTCGACTCCTCGTCGTTCATCGGGAACTCGGCGCCCTCGCCGGCGAGGAAGCTCAGCACCTCGACGAACGCCTCGGCGTAGGTCTTCACCTCGGCCTCGGTCTGCCAGACGTCGACCAGGCTCTCGAAGCACTTGTCGAGGGCCGCATCGACTGCGATGCGGCCACCCTTTTCGTACTCGGCCACGGCCTGCTCGATGAGCTTGCTGACCCCCGCTTCGTCGAGCCAGCGATCGGCTGCCGCGTACTCCTCGCGGCTGGTGCCGTAGAGGCGATGACCGCTCAGCTCTTCGATGCCGCTTGCGTGAAGCTTCCGCAGGACCGCGAGGAACGCGACCTTGAAGCACGGGATGTGCATATTGGTCGCGCCGAGGATGAAGGGCTGATCGCGCTCGTCGCTGCGCCCGTCGAGCAACGTCGCGGACTCGGCATCGGTGCGCGCCACGATGATCCCGGGGACCTGCATGATGTCGAGCTGGAAGCGGGCAGCGGACATGCGCTTGACCTGCTCGTCCGAAGCGACGAGCACTTTGCCACCCTGGTGGCCGCACTTCTTCACGCCCGGTTTCTGATCTTCGATGTGATAGCCGGGCACGCCGACCTCGACGAATCGCCGCACGAGGTTGCGCACGTGTGCGTCGCCGCCGTGGCCGGTGTCGGCGTCGGCGATGATGAAGGGGCGGTAGTCGACCTCGGCGGTGGATTTGCGCTGCTCGTCGTTCATGCGAGCGCGTGAAAACCACTGGTTCTTGTCGGCGGTGAGGAGGGCGCGGACGATGGGCGCCGCTTCGTCGGGCACCTGACTGAGCGGATAGCTCGCGAGATCGGGGCCAGGATCCTCGCCGCGCGAGCCCTTGGCACTGGTGGCCCACCCGCCGAGGTAGATGCCCTCGATTCCAGCGCGCTTCATC
>JAYTBL010000504.1:0-9767 GCA_043736975.1 Polyangiaceae bacterium | reverse complement strand
AGGATGCCGACCCAGCCGCGCTCGGCCGAACCGGTCGCCGGGACGACGGCCGAGCCCGACGGAGCCGCGCCAGCGCTGGGGGCGGCGACCGGCCGCGGACCGTCCGCCTGCGGCGACGAGTCGAAGCGGGTGCGCGCGAGCGCCACGCCGACGATGAGGAGCAGCGCCGCGCCGTAGGCGAGAAGGGATCTCATGCCAGCTCTCCTTGGGTCCCGGCGTCGGTCTGGACACGCACCAGCTCGGCGTAGACGCCGCCCCGGGCCACCAGGTCGGCGTGCCGGCCGGTCTCCACCACCCGACCGGCTTGGGTGACGATGATGAGATCCACCTCGCGGATGGTGCTCAGACGATGGGCGATCACGATGCGTGTACACTGCATCGTGCGAATGTTCTCGAAGATTTTGTGCTCGGTCGCGGCGTCGAGGGAGCTGGTCGCCTCGTCGAGGAGGAGGATGCGGGGTTTGCGGAGGAGCGCCCGCGCAAGCGAGATGCGCTGCCGCTGCCCCCCCGAGATCGCGCCACCCGCGATGAGCGGGGTTTGGTAGCGCATCGCCATCGCCGAAATGTCGTCGTGGATGCAGGCGAGGCGGGCGGCGTCTTCCACCGCAGACAGCGAGTGGTCCTCGAGCATCGTGATGTTGTCCTGGATGCTGTCGCCGAACATCTGCGGTCGCTGGACGACCACCCCGATTTGCCGGCGCAGGCTGGAGAGGTCCATGGCGTGCATGGGCACTCCATCGAAGATCACGTCCCCCTCGGTGGGGTTGGCGAGACCGCACAGCAGCGACGCGAGGGTGGATTTGCCCGACCCCGACTCGCCCACCAGCGCCACGAAGGCGCCCGCGGGGATGGTCAGATCGATGTTGCGGACCAGGTGCGGGGACCGCGGGGTGGGCTGATAGCCGACGCCGCGGAGGACCACGTTGCCGCTCAGCGAGGGGGCAACCGGTCGCGGCTCGGGTTGCTCGGGCTCGGCAAGCAAGACGTCGTCGAGGCGGCTGACGATGGCGGTCATCGAGTCGAGCTGGGCAACGCTGTCGAGGAGCGCGCTGACCGCGACCATGATCCCCTGGGCGAGCGCGAGCGCGGAGAGCAACGTGCCCAGTGAGACGCCCCCGGAGAGCACGCTGCGCGCGCCCACCAGCAGCACCACGAAGGGCCCGGCGGTGCGAACCGTGGAGCTCGCGGCGTCGGTGACGGCGGTGAGGTTTCCGCGCTTGATGGACGCGTTGAGGACGTCGACATAGAGGGACGTCCAGCGACCGAGCGCCTGCCCCTCGGCGCCGCTGACCTTGAGGGTCTCCATGCCCGAGACCAGGTCCATGAGGCGGCCGTCGGCGACGCCTTGCCGGTACTGCGCCTCGGCGACCAGCTCCTTGTTCCGCCTCCGGAAGAGGAAAAAGAGGCCGAGCTTGAGGAGGCCGAGCAGCACCACGATCAGCGCGACCGAAGGCATCACCCAGGTGAGGACGCACAGGTAGACGAGCACCAGCGAACCGTCGAGGACTCCGGCGAGCATCGCGCCGCTCACGGCTTCGCGCAGCGTCTCGTTGCTGCGCACGCGCAGCAGGAGGTCGCCGGGGGAGCGCTTCTGGAAGTAGCCGAGCGGAAGACTCACCATGTGCTCGACCAGGCGTGCGCCGCCGGCGAGGCCGACGCGGGTGCGCAGGTTCGAGAGCAGGTAGCCGCGCAGGACGGTGAAGAGTGCGAAGAACACGGTGAGCGCCGCGAGCCCCAGGGCCAGCACCGGGAGCAGCGCCGCCTCCCGGCGCGGAACGACGCGGTCGACGACCGACGCGCTGAGGAGCGGAAACACCCCACCCAGGAGCTGGAGGGCGATCGACGCGACGAGTATCTTGCTGGTCTCTGGCGCCTCGCGCAGGACCGCGCTGAAGAGGGCCATCGTGGGCCGCGCCGTGCGGGTGGGGGGCGAGAAGCGCTGGCCCTTCTCGACGATGACCGCGACGCCGGTGAGCGCGCGATCGAGCTCGCGCGCGCTGATGCGCCGCGCGCCGACCGAGGGGTCGACCACGATGACGCCGCCGTCGCTGGTCTGCCGCTCGAACACCACGAAGTGCTGGAATTCCCAGTGCAGAATGGTGCCTGTGGGGAGCAGGCGCAGCGCGTTCACCTCGATTCGGACCGCGCGCGCCTTGAACCCGAGCTGGCGCGCGCCATCACAGATGTCGGACACCGTCACGCCGTCGCGACCGACACCGACCGCCTCACGCACCTCGTTGAGGTGATAGGAGACGCCGAGGCAACGCAGCGCCATCGCCAGGCATGCGGCGCCGCAGTCGACCTCGGTGGTCTGCGTCACCAGCGGGACGTTGATGCGCCGCGGGGACGCGGCCTTTCGCTTGGCCGAGGTGGGAGCGGTGGCGGTGACGCTCATCGGTAGACCCAGCGGCGCAAGGTGGGAACGACCAGGAAGAGCAACGGCTTGCGCTCCAGCGTCACGTCGAGCTGCCCGAGCATGCCCTCGTAGAACCAGCGATCCTTGCCGTCGGCCTGGAAGCGCCGCTCCGGCAAGGAGCCAGTGACCACCACCGACATGCCCTCCACCACCACCGAGCCCTGCACCGAGGGCCCGAGGAGGCGGGCGACCTCGGCAGGGCCCATCGCGTCCGAGTGCACGTCGGTGAGGGCGACGCTGGTGTTGCTGTCGGCGCCGTCGACCCAGAAGCGCGCCGGCGCGCGCGTCGAGAGCTGGGGGCGCGCCGCGGCGGGGAGGACGGCGATCACCTCGACGGCAGCGTTCTCGGGCGCCACGACGAAGACGGTGTCGCCCTTGACCACGTGGCGGCCCTCGCTCACGCGCACGTCGGTCAGCACGCCGTCGATCGGCGCGCGCAGCGTGCGCTCCAACAGCAGCGCGCGCGCGCGGCGGAGCGCCGGCACCGTCACGGTGAGGGCGCGGCGCGCGTCCTCGTCGAGGGGGTCGCGGAGGAGGCGCACCCACAGGCCATCGAACTCCTTGCCGAGGCGATCGACCTCGGCGCTCTGATCGGCCCGGTACTGCTCGACGATGGGCTGCCCAGCGACCACGTGGGTCCCCGGCGTCGCCAGGAGGCGCTCCACCGGCCCATCGGCGATGGTGGTGACCGCGCGTGCGCCGACGAGGCGAACGAAGCCGCGACCGCTGGCGTTGTCGTTCATCGGGACGCACAGGACGAACGCCAGGCCCGCCAGGAGAGCCGTCACCACCGCGTGGTAGACGAAGTGGCCGGACTCGAAGGACAGCTCGAGGGGGACCCCCAGCTCGGTCCCCCGGCGGTACGCCCTCCAGGCGTTCGCTCGGTAGAGGTGTTCGGGCGGCACGTTCAGGCGGCGCTCGCCGTTCGGTCCCTGTCCACCTCGGCCAGGGCCGCCGTCCACGTCTTCCGCCAGACGTCCCTGTCGGAGCAATCGTGCAGGCTCTGCACGCGCGCCAGCGAGGCCCTTCCCTCCTCGACGGTGACGAAATTTCCGGTCACCGCGATGCTGGTGGTCTCGTTCTCCACCGCGTGCCACCAGCCCGGCGGCGTGTACATGACGTCCCCCGGCTCGAGGACGGCGTCGAAGAACTCGCAAGGCATGGGGGCATCGGAGAACGGCTCGAGCGCCCCGGCGATCTCCAGGGTGAGCGCCGACGGCTCGCAGATCCGCCACGCCTTGGTGCCCGAGATCTGGGCGAGCCAGCTGGTGGTCGCGAAGGGATCCTGGTGGAGCGGGGTACGCGTCCCGGCGGGGCCCGCGTAGAGCGTGTTCCAGCCGACGTGTCGCTCGCGCCATTCCGGCCACTCGTCATCGCCGAGGAGCGGGAAGCGGACCTGACTGCCCAAGCGGTCGCGCTCGGGATCGCCGAAGCTCGGCTTCAGGTAGAAGTCGGTGAGGTACGGGGGCCCGACCTTCGAGGTGAGGGGCTCGGTGTTCTCGAGGTAGCGGAAGAAGTCTCCCATCTTCATGAGGGCGTAGCGCCCATCGCGAAGCCGAACCGTGGGGCGCTGGCTCGACAGCACCTCGGTGAGGTAGGGGATCCCCCAGCGAGCGGCGGGGATCGAGCGTGCGAAGCCGGTGACGATGACGGCGTGTTTCAGGAGGTAGCTCTCCCTGAAGTCGTGGAGATCGTTCACGCGGGGTAGAGGCTTCGTCATCAGGTTCGCTCCTTGGATGGTGGGGCGCAGAGAAGGCGGATGATTCGAGCCAGGCTGCGAACGATGAAGCGGCCGGTGAGGGCGTTCGCCGCGTCGAGGCGGGGGTTGTATTCGGTCCAGTCCGCGCCCACGAGCGAGCTTCGCTGCCCGACGCCGGCGAGGACCGTCGCCAGGTCGGCGGCGGTGAGGCCCTCATGCTCCGGGAAGTTCACCGCCCCGGCGAGGGTCGGGTCGAACCCGTCGGTGTCGACGGTGAGGTAGGTCGGCACCCCCGGGAGGAGCGCGGCTTCGACCTGCGACGCCTGCACGGCGGTGACACCGGGCGGCGCCTCGGAAGCGCCCCAGCTGCATCCGCGGATGCCGACCTGGAGCACCTGCCGGGCCAGGCCTTCCATCATCAGGTAGTTGACGAACGAGGCGTGGGTGGGCCGCTCGCCGGGCTCGATACGATGGTAGTCCTCGTGCGCGTCGAGCTGGATGACCTGGACGGGTCGCCCCGCGGCGGCGAAGCCGCGGAGGACGGCGAGGGTGACCAGGTGGTCTCCGCCGAGGACGAGGGGCCTCTTGCCCTCCTTCACCAGGACCCGGAGATAGTCGGTGATCTTCTCGAGGTAGCTGTCGTCGCCGGCCTCGCTGCGGAAGCGGATATCGCCGAGATCGCTGACGGCGCCGGCGGCGAAGATCCGCTCTCGGCGCGCGCGATCCCAGAGGCCGTGGAGATCGGCGCGGCAATGCTCCGGAGCCGAGAGCCTGCGCAGCGCAGCCGGCGCTAGAGCGCAGCCGGCATGCTCGGGGGGGCTGCCGCGGTCGTAGGGAACGCCGAGCACGACGGCAGCGCCGCCGGCGCCCGTGCCGCAGCCGAAGAGCGTGGGGTAGTCGCTAGGCCGAGCCATCGTCCAGGACTTCGGTGATGGCCAGCGGGAGATACCGCTGCAGCATGGCATCTGGCTCGAAGTGCGCCTCGAGCGGTCGTTCGCAGAAGGCGCGGTGATGTTCCTCGAGGTCGTTGAAGCGGAAGAAGGTGCGCGCCGTGACGGTGCGGAAGTTCTCCTCGAGGCTGAGCGCGGCGCGCACCAGCGTCGTTGCCTCGCTGACCCACGCAGGATCGACGCCGGCAAACGTCCCCAGAAATTCGATGAACGGCTCGCGCAGGGAGCGCGCGCGCGGACGCACGTTGGCGATGACGCCGGCCGCGGCGAAGAGCTTCATCACGGCCCCCGGCTCGGCTGCCGCCAGGTCCGCGAGCCGTGACAACGTCCCCGGTGCGTCCTTCTCCACGGCGGCCAAGGAGAACGGGTTCTGCGCAGCGTTCATCGCGAAGAACATGGGCATCGAGCGGCTTTCGCTGCGGAGGAGCGAGAGCGCGAGCCAGAACTCGAAGGCCATCGCGAAGCCCTCGCCGACGATGAGCGCCTCGACCAGCCTCTGACCCTCGAGAGAGCCCTCGCGGGCCAGCGCCAGCTCCCAGATGAGCGCGTGCGCGCCCTCGTGAGCAGTGGTGCTGTGAGCGCAGATGCTGACCAGCCCGACGTCGTCGAAGCGTGCGAAGGGGGCCGCCGAGAGGAGCTGCTGGAAAGCGCGGCCGGCCGGGAAATACGGGATGGACCGCTCGCGGAGGGCGCGGAGGAGGCGGAGCTCGGGCGCGACGCGATCGGACAGCGGGAGGTCGCTGGTGGGAACGAACGTGTATCCGAAGCCGTTGAGGCGCTCACGAAGTCGCCGGTACGGCGGAAGCCGACGGAGAAGCGCCCCCTCGCCGAACGAACCGGGAAGAGCGAGGGCGTGCGACTCGGCCTGGTCGATGTCGGTAAGCCTGAAAAGGTCGAAGGTCGGACCGGCGCCGAGCTCTCGATCATCGTCGTGGTAGTTCCCGGTCGCGAGCGCTGCTGCGAACATTCGATGTCTCCCGTGCCGCCGTGATGGAACGAATCGAAACCCGGAGCGCGGCTCTTGGTAGAACGACGCCCCGGGTTCCGGGAATCACTAGGCGGCGCTGGTGAAGGGGCCGGTCTTGTCGCGACCGCCGCCGATGACGTGGCGAAGGGCGTCTCCCTCGATGACCTCGACGAGGTCGTCCAGGGACTCGACCTTGGTCTCCGGCAGCTTGGCCTCCTCGAGGGACACGACGACGGCTTCGTTCTTGATCGATGACATGGTGTTTTCCTTTAAGTCCTGCGTTGAAGGTAGGACGGTCATCCCCGCTGCACCCTGCATGCCGGCCCGGACCGAGAGCGCTCCACCACGCTCACAACGCAGCTTTCGTGTGGACGCTCCACATGGGAGCGCGCCGCGCGCGGCGCCGGGATCCCATCTCGACGTCTCGAAAGGAGATCCCGTCCGCATCTGCCGTGCACGAAGCGAAACTCGGGGCCTGCTGGGCCCAAGCTCGCGCTAGCCGAGGGCGTTCACGAGATCGACGCTCCACCACGCCTACCGCTTCGGTCCCCCTCTCGGGAGACCAGCTCCGAGACGTTCGACGAGCACCGCGTCCGCGTTCCAGCCGCGGACACGCCTCCTCGGCGACGCGCCGAGAGGGCCCGTCGGTCTCCGGAGCGAGTGAACGTTCGACACCGCTACTCGCGAGCGGCCTGACTTCGCTGCCCGGCCGAAGGTCTTGAAGAGGGCGCTGTCGTTGAAGTCGCCCCGGACATCGGGCCGGATCTGGCGCGCGCGAAACACTTGTCGGGCGAACGACGAAGCGGCGTGCCATCGGCCGGCATGAGAAATGGCTTTCCGTCGAGGCTCTTCGGAAAGTCCTTTCGACACGCTTTCGCGAGATCGCTCGTCGCGAACATCGTCACCTCGGACTCACCGAGGAGCACGCTGTAGATCCGCGCCGTTCCTGGGCCGTCCAGCGGTTCGGCGGAGACGACGATATGCGCTGCCGCTCCTCGATGCCCTGCGGATCTCGATCGACGACTGGCGCGGGGCGAATCGCCTGGCCATGATCCTCGGGGACGAGGCGGCCCGCTGGGACGCGGGCGGCTTCGATCGCGGTGCTGGTGACGGGCATCACTCACGCGACGATCATGAGCCTGAACGGTCGAGCGTCGCGCGCGGCCGCGACCAGGACTCGCTCGCAGAACGCGAGCTCGTTCAAGAGAGCCTCCGGCCAGTGCTGCTGGGACGCGTCCGGCGTCCAGCGAAGGCTTCCGAGCTCCTCCGCGAGCGCCCCGCGTAGCGCCGCCATGGACGCGAGGCCCCGCTTCGCGTCGAACCACGAGGGGCTGGCGCGGTCCTCGGCGGGGAGCAAGGCGGAGTAGTCGTAGAACGCGGATGGCTCCGTACGCCCAGCGTCGCGGCAAGGACGTCGAGCGGGCCGCTGAGCGCGTGAAGGATGCCCAAGTCCTCGTGGGTCTCGGCTCCTGGGCGGTCAAGAACGTCGATCCAGATCGTGTTACCCACGAGGCCCCACGGGAGGCCGGAATGCGTGCATCGCGCAAGGGTACCGGGTGCGGCGGGTCAGCGGTACGGAGGAGTTTCCATGCCGCATCGAAGATGCACCACCCTGGCGGGGTGACGGAGGCGCTTCGCCCGGGGCCGACGATGACGATCTTCGGTCGTCGTGTGAGCAGACATTCGTTGAAGGCAGTGGCGGTCGCGTTCGTCAGCGGCCACGCTGGGCTGCGTGGAGACATACACGCCGCGCCCGGCGACGACGTTCGTGGCGAGCCTGAAGTCGAAGGTCTCCTCGTCCCCGTCAGCGGGCCTCGCTTCATCATCGCGAAGGTCGCCGTCGCGGTCCTCCCACCACCGACGTCTGCACCTCGTCGGGAAACCCCGCTTCTCTCCGCGCAGAACGCGCAGCGCGCGCTCGGGCGGTCGTCAAGCCGTCAGAGCAACGCGATGAGCTTCTTCGTCGCGACGTGCACGAACGCATCGCGGACGAGGCTCGCCACGAGCGCCCATTCCGGCCGGTCGTCGAGCACGACGCCGACCCAGCCGGCGCTGCCGACGTACGGCGGGCGGAAGAAGCGATCGGGATCTTCGGCGACGAGCGCCTCCTGCGCTCCAGGCGGGAGTGGCAGCCACACGGCGAGGTGCTCGCTGCCGTGGTGATGATCGTCGAGCATCGCGAAGACCTTCCCCTTGCCCGCGAACCACGTCGGCTCGCCGTGCGAGACACGCTCGTTCGCTTCGGGGAGCGCCGTGCAGATCTGTCGGAGGCGGGCGACCGGCCCGGCCGGGGCTGACGAGACCTCTTTACGCGTCGTCCTGGCAGGCGCCTTCGCCTTCGCCTTCGTCTTGGCGCTCGCCTTGTTCGAGCCGGCTTGGGGCATCACCGGCTCCTACCAGGTTCCCGCGCCGGCGGAACCGTTCGTGGCGTCTCGAACCCATGGCTGATGTGCCGCGTGGACACCGGCCAATGCGCACCACGGAAGCCCGATCGCAAGGCTCATCGAGGCCACAGCGCGGTGCACGTGGCGGCGCGAACGTCCTCCGGATCCCCCCGCGCTGTACGAGTCCGGGGAACCCGGATCTCCGGTGCGATCGCCTTGCCCTGCACCCTCCGCCTGGGACTGGCTCGCCACCTCCTCCGACTCGGAATCGGCGTCGACGGCGCAGGAGGGCGGCGAGAGCGACCAGAACGTGCTGCGTGAAACGACAGATGGCGTTCGATTTCATGACCGCCGGCGCGAACGACAGGCAGGTGCCGGATGCTCGCGTGCGCGCCCGCGAGCAACGCTCTGCGTGCGGCTACTTGGCGGTCGGGCCGACGCACGTGCCCGCGCAGACGGCGAGCATGCCGTGCGGGTTGCAGACGCCGTCTTCCGTCGAGCAGTGCTCGCCGGCCGCGCACGTGCCGGAGTGGAGACAGACCGTGGCCGGCGGGGGCGGCGGCGGCCACACGCCGCAGCTCCACTTGCAGCTGTTGTCCACCGTGCAGGAGAAGCCGCCCATGCACATGGGGTGGATGATGTTCTGGCTGTAGCAGTCCGAGGACTCGGCGCAGTACGAGCCGACCTTCTCGAGGGACTGGGCGAAGCCCTTGCGCGAGAGGCTGAACTTGGCGCCCTGCACGCGGTAGCTGTACTTGCCGAGCAGGTGCTGCGCGTTCGCCGTCGCGGTCGTCGAGTAGAGCGTGATGGTCTTCGTGCCCGCGGTGAACGTGCCCTCGATGCGCTCGCTGGACGGGCACGGGGTCGTGATGCAGCGGATGCCGGTGTCCACGTCGGCGAAGAACTCGTTGCGCTGCCCGACCTTCGTCGCGGTGAGGACGAGGCCCTTGAACGCGCCCGAGTCGTCCTTGTACGAGCCGATGAGAAGCTTGCCGGCGGCGGTCAGCTCGTCCGAGGACTCCTCGACATCGCCTTCCTCGGCGGCGGGGTCGGCCTGGACGGCGCAGCCTGCGAGGCTCCCGGCAGACAGGACAGCGAGAGCAGCGAAGCCGAAGAAGAGCTTGGAAGTGAACATGGGCAAGGAGCTCCTGCGAAGCGCCGGTACGGTCGGCGAGGGCAGGGTATGACATTGGGTTCCCAGGTGGGCAAGGTCGAAATTGTCGTGATTTTCGACCATTTTCCAGGGAAGGTTTCGAACCCGGGTGCCTGGACCCATGGGGTCTTCACGCTGTTCGCCGAGCCGATCGATCGCTGGCCTGCTGGTGAAGATCGACGGCCCGATGGGACTCCA
>JAYTBL010000503.1:0-4080 GCA_043736975.1 Polyangiaceae bacterium | reverse complement strand
TGCGGGTCTACCGCGCGGCGGGCAAGCGCGCGGCGCTGCTCGCGGAGCCGGAGGAGGGTGACGAGAGCGCCGGCCTCGACCCCCGCGACTACGACATCGAGCACTACGTGCGGGTGCTGAGCGAGACCTTCGGCGCGCGGCTGCAGCGCGCGGTCCACCCCGAGGACTTCGCTGCGATCTTTGCCGACCCGGGCCAGCTCACACTCTTCCCGAAGCGCCTGGCGGAGGCGCGGCCGATCCTCACGATCCTCCCCCGCGCGGGGGGGGGAGTAGGTGGAGAGTAGGCGGGGTGAGAGAGCTCGCGCGCATCTCACCGACCAGGCTCACTTCGTCTTCGTAGCAGAGCACTCGAGGACCGCGCCAGCCTCTCCCGCGTCGAACGTCTTGTTGGCGTTCGCGTCGTTCCACTTCACGTTGCCGTCGCAAACCTGATTCTTGGCTTCCCCGATCGTGATCGTGCCGCCCACGCGATTTCCCACGAGTGTGTTGTTCACGCCCTCGATCACGACGTTCCCGAGGATGTCGCAGTTCGCGATGACGTTGTTGTTCCCTACGAGGCGGACGTTCCCGTGGATGACGCAGAGGACGAGCGTGGCGTTGTTTCCGCCGCTCACCTCGACGTCACCCTGGACGGTGACGCCGCGCATCGAAAAGTTGTTGCCCGTCGCCGAGACGTTTCCACCGATCACCGAGACGTCCGGACCCTGGCCGTACACCGTGACGTTGTTCCCGGCGGCGGTGACGTTCCCCGCGATGTCGACCCCGTCGGCCTTGTCGTCGAGCGCGACCACGCCCCCGTTGTCGTTCTTGTCGAGGTCGACGTTGCCCTGCTCGTCGACGACCGTGGGCGTTGCGTCCGCCGGATAGCAGACGACGGCGACGACCTTCTTCGCGGAGTCGACGACGACATCGCGACGCTCGCCTGGTGCGCATGACTTGGCCTCGACGCACTCCCCGGACGGCAGGGTCACGCAGCCCGTTCCTGCCTGCGCGGTACCGGCCGCCGCGCCGCTTCCGCCGACCACGACCGTCTTGTCGGGATCGCTCGTGTACGCCGAGTTGTCACCGGGCGGCCCTGCGCTTGCGCTCTCACCGCCACACCCGAACGCGAACGCGATCACGACAAGCGAAGAGAGAACCGATGCGCCGAGCTTGATCGAAGACTTCATCGATCAAAGTCTAGGCATCGCGAACCGGCACGTCATCATGCGCGACGGCGACGCCGGTCGATGCACACGTTTCATACAGGTCAACGCGCTTACCGGCAGCCGGCACGCGCGCCTACCACCAAGGCGCCCTATGCTCGGAAGCCATCGCGTAAAAGCGGGCGAGGCGGTGCGGGGAGACGCCGAAGGCCGAGTAGAGCACCTGAAGCATCGTCCAGATGGCGAGGGTGCGAAGCGGCGCGCGCTCGAAGCGGCGCGCGCTCGCCTCCACCGTGAAGTGACGAACGTAGACCGTTCGCCCTGCGCGCTCGAGCCGGCGCACGAGCTCGTAGTCCTCGAGGATGGGGAGCGTGCGAAAGCCGCCCAGCGCCTCGTAGGTCGCGCGGCGAACGAAGATGGCGGAGTCGCCGTAGTAGATGCGGAGCCACCGACGCCGCGCGTCGTTCGCCCACGTGAACAGCCGCGCCGCGAACGACGCCGGAACGAACTCGAGACGGAAGTTGCCCCCCAGGATCGACTCCTTTCCGCCGAGCGCCTCGTGGATTGCGCGGCGCGCGCCGGGGGGGAGCCTCGCGTCTGCGTGGAGAAAGAGGAGGATGTCGCCGCGCGCGGAGCACGCACCCGCGTGCAGCTGCGGTCCGCGTCCGCCATGCGCCGTCACCACGCGAGCGCCAGCACCGCGCGCCGCCGCGGCTGTTCCGTCGGGGCTGCCTCCGTCGGCGACGATCACCTCGTCACCGAGGGCAAGCGCTGCCTTGACCGCGCTCGCGACGAGAGCCTCCTCACACCACGTCGGGATGATGACGCTGATCGTCGGGCCGCAGCTCATCCGGGCGCTAGCCATAGCACTCCCGGATCCCCTGGCACCGCGTATGCTTCGAGCATACGCATGCGCATCTACCCCGCGCTCGACCTGGTCGGTGGTCCGCTGGTCGCAGCGGTCTTCGGTGCGGCGACCCTGCTCGAGGCTGCGCGGCCGCTGCGGCCCCGTAGCGCGGCTCGACGTTCGCGCTGGCCGCAGAACGCGCTCACCGGACTGCTTGCGGGGGTCCTCGTGCGCGGCGTCGTGGTCCCGGCCGCGCAGGCGGCGGCGCGCGCTGCGGCGCGGCGTCGTCTCGGTCTCCTCCGCTGGGTGCCGATGCCGCGGCTGGTGCGGATCGGCCTCGGGATCCTGGCGCTCGATTACACGATGTACCTCTGGCACCGCGCGCTACACCGCCCTCCCCTGTGGCGCTTTCACGCGGTTCACCACGCCGACCCTGATCTCGACGCCACCACCGCGCTGCGCTTCCACGCCGGCGAGATCCTCGCGTCGGTGCCGTACCGCTGCGCCCAGGTCATCGCGCTCGGCGTCAGCCCCTCCGTTGCGCTCGCGTACGAGGTGATGATGCAGAGCGCAGCCCTGTTCCACCACGCGAACCTTTGCCTTCCTCAGCGCGTCGACCGCGCGCTCTC
This sequence comes from Polyangiaceae bacterium, assembly GCA_043736975.1. Taxonomy (GTDB): domain Bacteria; phylum Myxococcota_A; class Polyangia; order Polyangiales; family Polyangiaceae; genus Labilithrix. Next base: position 1,459 of record JAYTBL010000503.1, on the reverse strand, counting down.
CTACGTCATCGTGACGCCCCGCATGCATGGCGTGCACCACTCGGTCGAGACGCGCGAGCTCGACTCGAACTGGTCGGTCGTTTTCTCGTTCTGGGATCGGCTGCACGGCACCTTCCGCGAGCGCGCGGGCCAGCCGCGCATCGGGCTGGCGCCCGAGAATCGATGAGCGCCGCGCGCCACCTGCACGTCCTGGACGCTGGACCAGACTTCGATGCCGCGCTCTCGAGGAACGGGGTGCCGGCGCTGGTGCGAGGCGAGGTCACGACCCTCCAGGTGAACCTGGGCAAGCGCTGCAACCAGGCGTGTCTCCATTGCCACGTCGAGGCCGGTCCGGCGCGCACCGAGTCGATGGATCTCGCGAGCGTTCGCCGCGTCCTCGCGCTCGTCTCCGCGAGCCCGTCGATCGACGTCGTGGACATCACCGGAGGCGCGCCCGAGCTCCACCCGCAGTTCCGCATGCTCGTCGAGGAGGCGCGCGCGCTCGGGCGCTCGGTCATCGACCGCTGCAACCTCACCGTGCTCTACGAGCCCGGGATGGAAGACCTCCCGGCGTTCCTCGCGAAGCACCAGGTCACGATCACCGCGAGCTTGCCCTGTTACTCGCCGAAGAACGTCGACGCGCAGCGTGGGAAGGGGGTCTTCGACAAGTGCGTCGCGGCCCTGCGGCGCCTGAACGAGCTCGGCTACGGGAGTCGCCCGGAGCTGCCGCTGCATCTCGTCTACAACCCGGTGGGACCAGCGCTGCCGCCGGCGCAGGTCGCGCTCGAGGCGGTCTACAAGGAAGAGCTGCGCGCGCACCTCGGAATCGAGTTCAACCGGCTCTTCACGATCACGAACATGCCCATCAAGCGCTTTCTCCATGCGCTGGAGCGCGAGGGGAAGGGGACGGAGTACATGGATCTCCTCGTGGCGAGCTTCAACGCCGCGACACTCCCGGGGTTGATGTGCCGCTCGCTGGTGAGCGTCGCCTGGGACGGCACGCTGCACGACTGTGACTTCAACCAGATGGCCGAGATCCCTCTGGGCCGCCCGCACCGGCGCACGATCTGGGATGTCGAGGACCTCGCCGCGCTGCGTGGTGGGGTGATCGCGACCGCGTCGCACTGCTTCGGCTGCACTGCCGGTGCTGGCTCGAGCTGCGGCGGCGCGCTCGAGACCTGATCGCTCCGCCACCACGGCTTCGGCCAGGCAACCCGCGTGCGGTGGCTCCCCGCGTGTATGATGCTTGGATGGCCTATCCCCCCAATGGCTATCCTGGCGGTTACGGGCCGGCGGGACCTCCACGCTCCGGGTTGAGCGCGCTCACCATCGTCCTCATCGTGCTCGGTGTGTTGCTGGTGCTCGGCGCGGGTAGCTGTCTGGTCTGCGTCGGGCTGGCCGCCTCGGTGGACAGCCATGATCAGGATGACGCAGCCGCTACCGTGACGCCGCCAGGAACCACCCTCGTGCGAGACGCCAT
>JAYTBL010000502.1:0-4081 GCA_043736975.1 Polyangiaceae bacterium | reverse complement strand
ACGCCCACGCGCAGGACCTCCTGCCCTACCCGCCAGGGGTGCCGTGAGGCGCCTCTGGGTCGGGCTCGCGCTGCTGGCGGTGGCGCTCGTCACGTCGGCGGTCCGCCGCGAGGCGCCGTGGGAGCCGGCGCGGATCGGTGAGCATTGGGCGCTCGAGGGTGACGTGCACGTGCACACCTCGTGGGCGGGCGCGCTCGCCACGCCCATCGATCTGCCCTTGCTCGCGCGCCGGAGGCAGCTCGACTTCATCGCCGTCACCGAGCACAACGCGTGGTTCGGCGGCGCGATGACGCGCGACTTCGGCCACGCGCTGGCGCCGGAGGTGATCGTGCTCCCCTCCGAGGAGATCACCAACCGCGCGTACCACCTGCTCGCGATCGGGCTGGAGCGGCGCGTCGATCCTCAGCAGTCGATCACGCGAATCGCGGAGGATGTGCACGCGCAGGGCGGGATCACCATCGCCGCGCATCCCACGCGCGGGACCTGGCCGCTCTTGCTCGAGCTCGCGAGCGCGCACGGCCTCGACGGCAGCGAGGTCTTCCATCCCAACACGCTGCGGCGCCGGGAGGCTGCTGAAGAGTACGCTGCGTTCCTGGCCGAAGCCTCGGCGCGCAGCGGCCGTCCGCTGATCGCCGCCGGCAGCTCGGACTTCCACGGCGGCGCGCGGCTGGGCGTCGCGCGCACCGTGGTGCTCGCGAAGGAGCGGAGCGCCGCGGGCGTGCTGGAGGCGCTGCGAGCGGGGCGCGCGGTGGCGGTCACCGCCGACGGCCGTCGCGCGGGCGACCCCGCGACGCTCGCGGCGCTCGCCAGCGCCGGCTACGTCACGCGCGCGCTCACCGCTCCCGAGGTCGGACCGACGTCGCTCGTGGAGCGCGCGCTGGCGTGGCTCGCCTTCCTCGTCATGCTGGCCGCGCTGCTCAGGCCGCGATCCGCGCGCCGTTGAGCCTCACGGCGCCATGGCGCTGAGCCACTGCGCGAGGAGCGCGGCGCCGCCGTCGACCTCGAGCCGCCTCGGGCACGAGCCGGTGCAGGACACCCCGCGCCGTGAATACCAAGCCTCCCAAGCGTAGCGGTGCGCGGGCGGAGGAGGGGAGCGGGCCTCCTCCGGCCGCGTAGGGAGCAGCGGTAACGTCAGCCCGCGGCGGCAACGGTAGCGGCACCGCCTGGGGACCCGCAGGCGAGTATGGGCCCTGGGAAAGGGTTCGTAGCCACTACCGTCAGTGCCCCCGACTCGAGCGGGGCGGCGGTGCACGGGTCCCCCTCCGCGCGCAGCGAGACAGCGTACCGCGGGCGGAGGAGGTTCGCTCCCCTCCGCAGCCCCCCCAACCGCGGAGCTACGCGGCCGCGCCGTCGATCTCGATGGCGGCGAAGATCTCGACCTGCAGCGCGAGGAGGCGCGGCAAGAGCAGGGGCTTGCCGTCGAGCTCGGCCAGGTGCAAGCGTTCGGTGGCGCGTCCGCCCTCGCTGGTCGCGCGCAAGCCGATGATCTGTAGCTCGGCGCGGAAGATGGCCTGCGTGACGAGCAGCAGGAGCCCGGGCCGATCCGTGGCCTCGACGGTGAGCACCATCGTCCCGTCCTTCGCGCTGTCGTCGAAGAGCACGCGCGTGGAGGCGCCGGCGGCGACGGTGGCGCGCGCGAAGCCCACCGCCTGATCGACCTTGGCGTTGCCGCGGACCAGCGCGTCGACGAGCTCTCCGAGCGCGGTGACGTCGCGCGCGCGGAGGGGTCCGACGACGCCGCTGCGGCGCGCGACGCGTCGGATCCACAGCAGGTCCACCGCCTCCTTCGCGCCGTCGGCGCGCGTCCGGCAGTAGGCGTGCGCGCTGACGACGTCGATCTGCTCGGCGACCAGCGCGGCGCTGATCTGCGAGAGCAGGCCGGGCTGGTCGTCGGCGACCACGCAGATGGCGACGACGCGCTCGGGAAGCTCCTTCCAGATCTCGACGCGCGTGGCGCTGCCCTCCCGTCGCGCGACGATGGCGGCGTGCGCCTCGACGGCGTCCCCGTCGAAGGCCTCGTGGTAGGAGGTCAGCATCGAAGCCGCGAACAGATCCAGCTCGTCTCGTGACATCGAAAAAGTATGCCGCGGACCGCATGTCACGCGGTTTGCGCGATTGTTTCGCGCACGTTACGTCGGCGGTCAGGAGGCGGTCATCCCCCGACGTGCGCGAGCAGCGTGTTCAGGACGGTCGTCGACTTGTAGAGGTTGTCGTGGCGCCCCTCGGGCACCTTGAGGAGCGTGCCGTGGGGCAGCGCCTTGCTGACCGCTTCGCCCTGCTCGAAGGGAATCACGTCGTCGATGTCGCCGTGCACGACCAGCGTGGGGGCGGCGATCCCCGGAGCCTTCGAGAGCGTGTCGAACCGATCCCCCATCACCAGCGAGGGCGGTAGCACGGGGATGATGTGCTTCGCCATGGCCACTGTCGAGGTGAACGGCGCGACCAGCACCAGCCGCGAGCCGCGGCCGCGGTGGGCCATCTCGGCGGCCACCCCGGTGCCGAGCGACTGACCCCACAGGACCACGCGGTCGCGGCCGATCCCACGGCTCGCCAGCAGATCGAGGATCGCGGCGGCGTCGTCGTAGAGGCCCTGCTCGTCGGGCCGCGTGCCGCGCGAGCGCCCGTAGCCGCGGTACTCCACGAGGATGGTCGACACGCCGTGCTTCTTCAGCTCGCGCGCCAGGAAGGCGTTCGCGGAGACGGTCTCGGCGTTGCCATGGAAGTGCACCACCGTGCGCGTGGCCTTGGGGCTGGTCCACTCGAGGGCGTGGACCGCGACGCCGTCCGCGGCGCGCGCGGTGAGGAGCGTCGCGCCCTCGGGCAGCTCTGCCTTGTCGTCGTCGGGCGGCTGGTAGAGCACGCGGCGATGGAGGAGGCGAGCGCCGAGGAGGATCACTCCGTAGGCCACGGTCGCGAAGAGTACGTTCCAGCACGCCTTCTTGAGGCGCCGCACCACGCGCTGCTTCGGGGTCTCGTGCGCGAGCGCTTCGAGGGAGATGCCCATTCAAGGTCCGCGTCCAGCGTACCGACTTTTGCGCTCCGGGAGTAGAGTCGCCGCCGCATGGCCAACCCGCTGCTCTCGGACCGTAACGTGGAATTCCTCCTCCGCGAGGTGCTCGACACCGCGCCCGTGCTCGCGCTTCCGGCGTTCGCCGAGCACTCGCTCGAGACCTGCGCGATGTACGTGCAATCTGCACGTAAGCTGGCGCGGGAGGTGCTTTTCCCGGCCTATCGTGCGATGGACGAGGCGCCGCCGAGGATGGACGAAGGCGGCCAGCTGCGCGTGCACCTCGCGATGCATGCCATCTATCCGCGCCTCGTCGACCTCGGGGTCATCGCCGCGACCCGCCCCGAGAGCGTGGGCGGCGCGAGCCTGCCGACCTTCGCGGCCGCGCTCGCCAACGCGTACCTCATGGCCGCCAACCTCAGCGCCTACGGATACCTCGGCCTCACCACTGGCGCGGCGCGGCTCATCGAGTCGTTCGGAACGCGCGAGCTCCGCGCGCGCTTCATGGTCAAGATGTACGCCGGTACCTGGACGGGGACGATGGCGCTCACCGAGCCGCAGGCCGGAAGCAGCCTCACCGACGTGCAGACGCGCGCTCGCCCGGTGCTGGGCGCCAGTCACCACCTCGTGAGGGGCTCGAAGATCTTCATCTCCGCCGGTGATCACGACCTCACCGAGAACATCGTGCACCTCACCCTGGCGCGCCTCGAGGGCGCGCCGCCCGGCATCAAGGGCGTCTCGCTGCTTGCCATCCCCAAGCGCCGCGAGGGCGCCGGCGGCGCGCTGGTGTCGAACGACGTCAACGTCGCGGGCGTGATTCACAAGATCGGCTGGCGCGGCATCCCCAGCCTCGCGATCAACTTCGGCGAGAGCGACGACTGTCACGGCTGGCTGGTCGGCGAGCCGCACCGCGGCATCTCCTACATGTTCCAGATGATGAACGAGGCGAGGATCATGGTCGGCGTCAACGGCATAGCGACCGCCTCCGCCGCCTACCACGAGGCCGTCCGCTACGCCCGCGACCGTCGTCAGGGTCGCCTGCCCGGCGCGCGCGACCCGAAGGCCCAGCAGGTC
>JAYTBL010000501.1:0-9813 GCA_043736975.1 Polyangiaceae bacterium | reverse complement strand
ACACGCTGATGCGGAGTGAGCGCAAGACCGCCGGTGAGGAGCGTCGGCTCTTCGATCGCGACCAGCCGCACATCCTGAATGCCACGGGCACGTACCGCCTGGGTCGAGGCTGGGAGGTCGGCGCCAGCTTTCGCTACACGAGCGGAACGCCCTACACACCCGTCGCTACCTCGACGTACGAGTCGATCAGCGACACCTACCAGCCGCGTCTAGGCAGCAGCATGAGCGCACGGAATCCGGGCTTCTCGCGGTTCGATCTGCGCATCGAGAAGAAGTGGACCCTCGCCGCCTGGAACTTCGCGATCTATCTCGACGTGCAGAACGTGCTCAATGCCGAGAACCGCGAGGGCTACAGCTACAACTACGACTACACCCGACGCGAAGGCGTCCGCGGCCTGCCGGTCTTTCCGAGCCTCGGGATCCGAGGTGAGCTGTGAAGCGCGGTCCCGCGCTACCGCTGGTGTGCGCCGCGCTCGGTCTGGCCTACGCCTGCAGCGAGTACGAGCCGAAGGGATGGCTCGTCGACCGCACGCGCGTCCTCGGCGCGCGCATCGAGGCCACCGCCGAGCCTGCGCGTGCCTCGCTCTTCCCAAGCGAACGCGCCACCGTCACGTGGCTCATCGCCGGTCCCGACGCTCCGCCGCGCCTGTCGTGGTCGTACGCCGCCTGCCTCCCGCCGGAGGGCTACTACGCGAGCCCTCGCTGTAGCGGTCCCGTGCTCGGGTCCGGCGCCGGCACGAGCGACGGCGAGCTCGTCACGATGGCGCTGGAGACGCCGGTGCTCGAGGTGCTGGGGGAGGCATCCGAGCTCCTCCTGCTCGGCGCGTTCTGCGCGAAAGGCGCGGTCGCGCTCGAACCGCGCGGGTTCACGGCAACGTGCACGGAGGGCGGCGAGGCGCTCCTCGCTTCGACGCGCGTGCGCCTCGCGCGGTCGGGGATCAATCATAATCCAGTGATTGCCGATGACGCGATAAGTCTCGGCGATAGCGTGCTTCCGCCCGCGAGATTCTCGGTCGCGGTGGGGCCTTGCATCGGCGCTCCCGATGCTCCGCTCGTCCTGCCGGGTGTGGAGCGAGAGCTCCGGGTTCGGCTCGATGACGCCGCTCGCGAAGCGGTCTCCGGCGGTCGCGAAGGCCTCATCCTGTCGCATGTCGTCACGAGCGGAGAGCTCGACCGTCAGTATTCCTCGGTCGACCCTGGCGAGGCGCCGCCGGGGCCGATCACCGTCGAGCTCACGGCGCCGCAGCCGCAGCCCGGCGAGGTCTCGGGCCGACTGGTCCGGCTGTTCTTCGTCCTCCGCGACGATCGCGGGGCCATGGGCTTCGCCGTTCGTTCCATCTGCGTCCGTCCGTGAAGGGAGATCGTGACCATGTCGATCGAAGGAAAGCTGCGTGCGCTCGCGACCATGGGGGCGGGCTGGGTGATGTGGCTGCTGCTGGCGCTCAGCGTGCTGGTCGTGGCCATCGCGCTCGAGCGCGCGATCGTGCTCGCGCTCACGCGCGGCGACGTCCTGGAGCTGCGCCGCGACCTCGCGAGCGCGCTGGCGCGAGGGGATCTGCTCGCCGCGCGTTCCTGCGTGGTGGCCTCGCGCACCGTCGAGGCCCAGGTCCTCGGCGCCGGTCTGGGCGCGCTCCCGCGCGGCGCCGCCGCGGTCGAGGAGCGGATGGCGAGCGAGGCGCAGCTGGCGCGCCTCGTCCTCGAACGACGTCTGGCGGTGCTCGGCACCGTGGGCTCCAACGCACCGTTCATCGGTCTGCTGGGGACGGTCATCGGCATCATCCGTGCATTTCACGCGCTCGACGCGAGCGGCGGACAGGTCTCGACGGCGCTCATGTCCGAGATCGGTGAGGCCCTCACGGCCACCGCGATCGGCCTGCTCGTGGCGTTGCCGGCCGTATCGCTCTTCAACTTCTTCCAGCGAGAGATCGCGTCGCGCATCGCGCGCGCCGAGGCGCTCGGCCGGGAGATGCTGTCGTACGTGAAGGACGAACGTCGCTCGCTCGCGAAGGAGAGTGCGTGATGGGGATGTCCAGCAGGAGCAAGGACGGCGCGTTGATGACGGACATCAACATCACGCCGCTCGTGGACGTCGTCCTCGTGCTGCTCATTCTCATGATGGTCACGGCAACGGCAATGGCAAATAAGTCCATCCCGCTCGAGCTCCCGAAGGCGAAGTCGGGAGAGCCGGAGTCCTCGCGGAAGCCCCTGGTCGTCTCGGTGGACGAATCCGGCGCTCTGTTCCTCGATACGCTCCGGGTGGACGACGCGGCGGTGCGCAAGCACGCTCGCGAGGCCGCCGCGAGAGATCCGCAGGTGACCGCGGTGCTCGCCGCCGACGGCCGCACGCGCCACGAGGCGGTCGTGCACGCGCTCGAGCTGCTGCGCGGCGAGCGGGTGTCGAAGATCGCCATCGTCGTGCGGACGCCCTCGGAGCGCCCGTGACCGCCCTGGCCACGAGGCTGCCGCTCGAGTCGGGGCGCACCTGGCTCGGCTGGATCCTGCCGGGCAGCGTGGCGCTGCACGTCCTCGCGATCATGGTGCTCCCGAGCGCACCTCGCGCGCCGGGCGCGCCGGCGCCGCTCGTCATCGAGATGGCCGATCCGCCGCCGCCGGAGCCACCGGCACCGCCACCGCCACCGCCCGAGGAGCCGGCGCCGGAGCCCGCTCCCCTCACCGCTCCGCCGGTCGCCCGCAGCGCACCGGCGCCGCGACGCGCGCCGGCATCGCGCCAGAGCCAGGCCGCGACGGACCGCCCGGCCGACGAGTCGCCCGTCGACTTCTCGAGCGCGGTCATGTCGAACGACGGGCCCGGGATGACGATGCGCGGCTCGGCGGGCGGCGCGCGGGGGTCGTCGCGCGAAGGCGGTCGCGCCGTCACCGCCCCGGGCGTGCGGTCCGGGCCGCCCGCCGAGCCGCGCATCGTCGCGGTGAAGGATCTCGCGCGCCGGCCTCGCGCGCCGGGGCTCGACGCAGCGCTCGAGCAGCACTACCCGGCGGAGGCGCGGCGCTCCGGGATCTCTGGCAAGGCGGTACTCCGCGTGAGGATCCTGCCGGACGGACGCATCGGGAAGGTGCAGCGGATCGAGGAGACCCGCAGCGGGTTCGCCGAAGCCTGCGAGAAGGCCGTGCGCAGCGCCGCCTGGGAGCCCCCGCTCGATCGGGAAGGGGCCCCCGTGGCCACCGAAATCACCTACACGTGTCGGTTCGAGATCCGAGGCTGAGTTGGACCCCGTCGAATCCAAGAATGGCGTTCAACATCCGCCGCTAGCCGGTGTTAACGGGCTCTGATGGGGCAGGTCCTTCCGCTACGCGACCCCAGGGGGCCAGCAGTCGAGCTCGCGAGAGAGCGACTCGAGGAGCGCTCCGACGAGGAGCTCATGGCGCTCGTGCGGCTCGGCGCTCGCGCGGCCTTTCGCGTGCTGGTCGTGCGGCATGGTGAGCGCGTGGCGGGATTCTGCGCGCGCGTCACCGGGGACCGCCCCGGCGCCTGCGAGGTGGCTCAGGACGTCTGGCTTGCGGTATGGGACGCCCGGGAGCGCTGGGAGCCGCGCTCGAAGTTCACGTCGTACCTCTACACGATCGCCTTCACGCGATCGCGGAACCACACCCGTTCGCGCCGGCGGATGGCGGCGGTGTTCGCCCCCGAGCCGCTCGAGCCCGATGCCGCGCTCGGAACGAACGAGCTGGCGATCGATCGACTGCTCGAGCGCGAGCGCCGTGAGCGCCTGTTCCAGGCGCTCGGCGAGCTCCCCACCGTGATGCGCGAGGCGGTGATCCTCCGGTTCGTCGACGAGCTCTCGTACGAAGAAATGGAAGCCGTGCTGTCGGCCAACGCATCGACCCTCCGCTCGCGCGTGCACCACGCCCTCGCGCGCCTCAAGGAACGACTTGGAAAGGAGACCCATGACGTGTCCGGATCGTGACGTGCTGGTCGCGCTCGGCGACGGTGAGCTGGCGGAGAGCCGCGCCCAGTCCGTGCGAGCGCACACCGACGGCTGCACCCGCTGTCGCGGCGAGCTCGCCGAGCTCGCCACCATCGCGCGTGACCTGCGTGCGCCGCTCGCGAGCGCCCTCGGCGGGCGGAGCGTCGGGGCCTTCGCGGACGACGTCATGGCGAACCTCGACCGACCCGCGGCGAGGCCGCGCGACGCGCGATGGCCGCGGTGGATGGGCATGCTCGCGGCGGCGGCGGCGGTGGTCCTCGCGGTGGGGCTCGCGCAGCGCTCCGGTCGCGGGAACGGCGAGGGGAGCGAATGGGCGGCGCGGGGCGGAGCGGCGAGCGCGGAGGCCACGAAGCGCACGCTGGTGCAGCTCGGTCGCGTATCGGGCGCGGCGTTCGAGCCGCTCCTCGAAGGCGCACGGCTCGACGCAAACGCGCTCATCGCGGCGGAGGTGGGCGCGACCGACGGACCTCCGCGGTACCTGCTCGCGTTCCTCGTCGATGCCGCCGGTGAACGCCACTGGATCTACCCGACCTACGAGCCGGGAGCGCCTCCGCCGTCCGCGACCGCGCTGCCCGCCACCGCCGCGCCGCGCGTGCTCGGGTCGATGGTGCGGCTCGATCATCCCGCGCCCGGCGCAGCCCGGCTCATCGCCATCGTGCTCTCGCGCAGCGAGAGCGTCGAGCACGTGGAGCACGCTCCCCTGGAGCGACTCACGCGCGAGCAGCTCGCGGCACACTACCAAGGCGCGCTCGTCGTCGTCACCAACGTGGAGGTCCCGTGATGCATCGCCGTCCAGGTCCCGCTCGCACGAGGCGGTCGAGCCTCGCCGCGCTCGCCCTCGGCTTCGTGCTGGCGTTTCTCGCTCCTTCGGTCGCGCGCGCGGAGGGCCTCGAGACCCGGCTCGCGATCGTCGTCGGGAACAACGGCAGCACCACGCTGGGGCGCGCCGAGCTGCGCTACGCCGATGACGATGCCGCGAAGTACGCCGCGCTCTTCGCCTCCACGAGCCAGGACGGAGACGTCGAGCTCCTCACGCGCTTCGACGCCGACTCGGCCCGGCTCTTCCCGGCGCAGGCGCTCAAGGCAGCGCCGCCCACGCGCGCCGGGCTCGACGCGGCGGTCACCAGGATCGCCGCCCGCGCGGCGGCGGCGGGGCAGCGCGGGGAGCGCGTGGTCCTCACCTTCGTCTTCGCGGGGCACGGCGACGTGGAGGACGGTCGCGGTTTCCTCGAGCTCGAGGACGGCCGCTTCTTCCGTGAAGATCTGGAGGCGGTCCTCGCCCGCATCCCCGCGGCGCGCGCCCACGTCCTGCTCGATGCCTGCAACTCGGTCTACATGCTGGTCGCGCGCAAGCCGGGCGGGACGAAGTTCACGACGCCCGCGGAGATCGAGCGCTCGATGGCGGCGCGGCTCGCGCACGTCGGCACGTTCGTCTCGACCAGCGCCGACGCCCAGGTGTACGAGTGGTCCCGCATCGAGAGCGGCGTCTTCTCCCACAGCATCCGCTCCGGGCTCTCGGGCGCCGCCGATCTCGACGGCGACGGCCGCGTCACCTACGGCGAGCTGCGCGCGTTCGTGCGGATCGCCGCCGAAGGGGTCCCGAATCCGCGCTTTCGCCCGCGTCTCTATGCGCGCGGCCCCGGCGGCCGTGACGAGGAGGTGGTGTTCGAGCCGCGCGCCGGCGGACCGCGCAAGAAGATCGTGATCCAGGGAGGGGCCGAGCGCCGCGTCACGGTGCTCGACGCGAACGAGGTTCCGCTCGTCGACGTGAAGGTCGAGCAGGGCTTCGGACCGAGCCTCTACCTTCCCGCCTTCGATGCGAGCGAGGCGAGCCGCGCGTTCACCGTCGTCGAGCGTGAAGAGGGCAAGCCAGAGCGGCGCGTCGAGATGGCGCCGGGAGGCGAGGGCCTCATGGCACGCGCCGACACTCCGCCGGCCCCCCTCGCGCGCGCCGCGGGCAAGCCGTTCGAGCTGCTCTTCGCCATGCCGTTCGGGCCGCGGTCGGTCGCCGCTCTCCCCGCGGAGACGCCCGAGGACCACGTGTACGGCGTGTCGAACGACGACCGCGAGCGAATGCTGCGCCTGCTCGATACGGCTGCCGCGATCAGCCGCGATCAGCGGGTGATCGACGGCGTCGGCGGCCTGAGTCTGGGGGTCGGCGCGGCCGGAGCAGGCATCGCGGCGTGGACCACGTCCTCCGATCCCGACACGCGCGTGACGAAGAACGTCATCGGCGGCGTCTTCATGGGCGTGTCGGTGGTGGGGTTCGCCGCGGCCTCCCAGCTCTTCACGAAGAGCAAGATGGAAGAGCGGCGTGACGCCTACCTCGCGGCGCTGCGCGGGCGACCTGGCGCGGTCGACGCCGCGGTGCTCGAGGCGGAGCGCGAGCTCTTCGAGCGCGCGGTCGATGCGCGCCACGAGCGGATCGGCCTGGGCGTCGGCATGTTCGTCTTCGGGGCGCTGGAGATCGCAGGCGGCATCGTCCTGCTCCACGCGACCGACGATTCCGACCTGCACTGGCTCGGGGGCGGGCTCATCGCGGCCGGCGTCGGCTCGGGCATCACCGGCGTGGGGAACCTCGCGGTCGGCAGCGAGGACGAGCGCATCGCCGAGCTCTGGCGAAGGGAGCGCGGCATGCCCAACCCGAAGCTCAGCTCGGGCCCGCGCAAGAAGACCGTTGAGCTGATGCCGAGCGTCGGTCTCGGGAGCATCGGTCTCACGGGAAGGTTCTGACTGGTCGTCGAGCGCGCGAGCCCGTCGAGGCACCCCTGGTCACCGCTTCGCGCGCGCCGCATGTGCAGCCGATACCGTTGAATGACCCACTTCGGCCCCACGCCGACCGCGTCCTTGAACCAGCGCTGCAGCTCGCGCAGGTGCATCCCGGCTCGCGCCCGCAGCGCCTCGACGGTGGTGATGCTCCGATCGTTCGTCGCGGCCTCGACCAGCTCGCGCAACAACCCCACGTCGGGCGCCGGCGGCGGCAACACCGCGCCGAAGAACGCCGTCGCGATGGCCACCCGCGCGTCATCGTCGCGCGCCGCCTCGATGGCGTTCCCGTACCGCTCGGCCCGCGCGCGCCCCACGACGTCACCCAGCGGGACCACCCGGTCGGTCCACGTCGACGCGGGAGCCCCCAGCCACCCGCGAGCCCCCCGCTCGAAGCGCCCCCGCGCCACACCGCTCAGCGTCGCAACGCCTTGCTCCACCACCACATGAAAGCTCGGGTGCGGCAGCGTCTCACGCACGACCTTCACGCCGATGACACCCCGCGCTGCGGCCCGCTTCAACCTCGCCATTGTCGCGTTCCTTCAAGTCGCCAGGGGCCGGCGTGAATACCATGGCCCCATGAGCACCACCCTTCGAGGCAAAGGAACCTTCGAGGTCAAACCAACGTTCGAGCCGCCCTTCGACACGCGCCCGGGCGCCAAGATCGGCCGCGCGACGTTCGAGAAGGTCTTCCAGGGCCCGCTCTCCGCCGAGAGCCACGTCGACATGCTCTCGGCCACGAGCGAAGTGCAGGGCTCGGCGGGCTACGTGGCGCTCGAGCGCATCGTGGGGTTCATCGAGGGCAAGCAGGGCAGCTTCGTCGTTCAACACAGCGCCACGATGGACCGCGGCGTGCCGTCGATGACGCTCACGGTGGTGCCCGACACCGCGACCGGAACGCTCACCGGTCTGCGCGGCTCGATGGCCATCGACGTCGTCGAGGGAGAGCACTTCTACACGCTCGACTTCACGCTTCCTTGAACGGACAAGGCCTGTCGCACGGCGCTTCGCAGGCCCGTCGACAGTGCAGAGCTGGAGCTCGGGCGACTCACCCCTCGGGGTCCGGACCTCCCGACGAAGTTCCCCCGGAGCTGCCCGACGAGGTCCCGCCCGAGGTCCCGCCCGAAGACGAGGGCGGGCAATTGCCAGTCGTCGTGCTCGAGCCGCACTTCTGCTTCGCCTCGTCCCGCGTGTAGGGATAGCGATTTCCCGACTCGCTCGAGCACTTGCAGCGGTCGTTGATGCAGAGGAACGACTCCTTCGAGTCCGTCTGGCTGGAGCACGAGGTGCCGCTGCTCGACGATGAGCCGTTGCCGTCCTTGCTGTCGGAGCCGCAGGCCAGCGAAAACGAGAGGGAAAGGGCAGCGAAGAGCGCGAGCGCGAGCGAACGATTGGGCATGATGTCTCCTGATGAAGTGCGGCCCCTCTCGGGGGGCTCCGCCAAGACGGCGGCGGGCTCGGACTGTCGCAAACAAAGTCAGAACGCCCAGCCGACGCCCCCCTGGAACGAGACACCGTGCACCTCGACGCGATCGCGGCCCTCGACGTGCGCACCTTGTCGCATCGAGATCTCGTCGGGCTTGGCTACCCGGCCTGATCGGCGGTCATTGCCTCGAAGAACGTGCACAGCTCGGCGTGGCGCGCGCGCGCGTCGTCCCGCCCCACCTCGATGAGCTGGCGCGCGAACTCGCCGTCGAAGAGCAGGTACGAGAGGAGATCGGACGCGTCCTGCGGCTCGCGGTCGGCGAGGCGGCGCATCAGCTTGCCGGCGCCGCCCCCCACGCGACGCGCGAACGTCGGCGAGCGCACGTAGCTCGAGGCGAGGCGACCGATGTCCTGCGAGGTGCGGATCAAGATCGAGCGCATGGGCCGCATCCCGCGGCCCTTGGGGTGTCCGAGCGCCTCGTTGATGTCGTCGACGAAGCTCTCGCCGAACTTGCGGCGCCCCGCCTCGAGGATGTCGTTGATGCTGCGCAGGCGCGCCAGATCGGTGTCGATGCGGTCGAGGAGCAGCGCGTTCAGCGTCTTGCCCAGGAGGAAGAGCGGCCCGGGGATCACGCTCTCGGTGTGCGTGCCGCGCGCGTCCTCGGGGTCGGGATCGATGTAGCGAGGGTTCACGACGATGACGCCGCGCGCCCCGAGGCGCCGCGCCGGCGAGAGCGGCACGTTCTGGCGGAGGCCGCCGTCGCAGTGGTACTCGCCGTCGAGCCGGACCGCGCGGAAGAGGATCGGGATCGCCGCCGAGGCGAACGCGTGCTGGGCGGTGATGGCCGCCGCGCGGGGCGTGATGGTGGGGTCGAGGCTCCAGGGCGGCAGATCGCGCTCGCGACGATGGACGTAGACGATGGTCCGGCCGCTCGCGATGTGGGTTGTGGAGACGGTGAGCGCGGAGAGCAAGCCGCTCTGCAGGTGGCCGTCGATGGCGGCGAAGGGGATCGCCGACTCGACGAGACGCTCGAGGCCCTGCGGATGGACCAGCCCGCCCTCGCTCGCGCTCGGCTCGCCGAGATCGCGGTTGCCCCAGAGCCAGCGCTTGCCCATGGAGAGAATGCCGCGCAGATCCGGCTGCACCAGCTCCTCGACGCGGAGCTGCGTCCAGATGTCGGCGAGGCGTGCGGCGCGCCGCTTCGGATCGTCGGCGAACGCCGCGAGCGCGCACGCATTGAGCGCGCCGATCGACGTGCCGCACAGGATGTCGAACGGCACGTCGCGCCCGAGATCCTTCGAGACCTCCTCCACGATGTGCTGCACGACCCCCACCTCGTACGCGCCGCGCGCCGCGCCACCGGCGAGGACGAGCGCCACCTTCGACTTCGCGGGAGAGCTCATCACGTCTCCAGGGTACCCGAGCCGCCAGGAGGGAACGCGCAGTTCAGGCAGCCGACGTGCTGCCATCTGCAGAGGGCGACAGCGTCTGCGCGCCCGCGGCGATGGTTGCTCGGCGCCTCCGCGTGTGCATCGATCTCTGCTTCGCGAGGATGCTCGATCTGCCTCCCCTGCGTGGTGGGCAAGAGCCGCGGCATGCCCGGCTGCGACTGATACGGCGATGTGGCCGTCGCGAGCACACGCCTATTTCGCGGTGATCGCGCGGTAGGTCCGCACA
>JAYTBL010000500.1:0-4094 GCA_043736975.1 Polyangiaceae bacterium | reverse complement strand
GCGTGGCTCGCGGACGCCTCCGCGGAGCACGCGTCCGTCGCGTCGTTCGCGCGCTTCGCGCTCGAGCTGATGGCGGTGGGCGCGCCTGGCGGGCTCGTGGCAGCCGCACATCGCGCCGCGCTCGACGAGATCCGCCAAGCCGAGGTGTGCTTCGCGATCGCCGGGCGGTACGACGCTTCCAGCGATCCGGGCGCGACTCCGTTCGCGCCCGGTCCACTGTCGCTCGACGGCGTGGTGACGCGAACTGACCTCGCGGTCGTCGCGGCAGCCGCGCTGGAAGAGGCCTGTATCGGCGAGACCTTCTCGGCGATGGCGCTCGCGCGTGCGTCTGCATCGTGCACGGATCCACACGTGCGCGTCGTGCTGGCGCGCATCGGAGCGGACGAGGCGCGCCATGCCGAGCTCGGCTGGCGCTTCGTCGGCTGGGCGAGCGCGCATGGCGAGACACGCGTGCGCGCCGAAGTGGCCGCCGCGTTCGAGCGCAGCCTCGCGCGATTCGCGCAGGACGACGACCATCCCCTCGACACGAGGCACGCCGACGATGGCGCGTGGCGCTCGGCGGGGCGCCTGACGCCCGATGATCTTTGCGCGCTGCGCAGCGAGGTCCACCAGGTCGTTGCCGCGACGGTGGCGACACTGGCGCTGGCCTCTCGAGCATCCTGACGCCGCGGGGCGCACGCCTCGACGGTCACCCCCGGGCGATGCCCGGCTCCCCGTGACCTGGTGACGCCGCTCAGCGATAGAGCTCCGCCAGCCGAACGAGGCTATCCTCGCCGGCCATGCGTCCTCGCGGCGAAGGCTCCATTTGATGTTCGAGGGCACCGCGAAGCTCCGTCGGGCGAGGCCCAGGCTGCCTCTCGTCATGGGGGCGGTCTCGTCCGCGGTCGTCCTCGTCCTTCTCTCGATGTTCCTCTTCCCGAGCGTCGGCGTGTTCGTCGTCGTTCTCTTCCTGGTCGCCGGGGGGGTGGCGCCGAAGGTCACGGCGTTCGCGCTGAAGCCCATCGAGACAGAGGTGAGCCTCAGCGTCGACGCACGCGGCATCGTCGTCGATGGCGTGCTGCTCGCCCCAAACGAGGACATCGTCGAGGCCTACCTGCGGCCCGGGTCGGACCCGGTCCGTTCGCGCTTCTTCGCGTTTGCCGCGCAACCGATGACGGTCGAGATCGTCCTTCCCAGCGGGTACTTCAACCTCGAGGGGGACGATCCGGCGCGTACCCCAGCGATCCTCGCGGCGCTCGGTCGCCCCCTCGTCTTCGCCCCCGCGGGCTACGTTCCCGACACCCCCGCGGTCCGGCGGTCGCAGCGCACGGTGTGGCTCGCGAGCGTCGGTCCGCTCTTCCTCCTCGTGCTCGTCATGGTCCTGAGTCTCGGCGGCTTCCTCGGATACATGTACTTGCTCCGCGTCACGGGGCGGTGAGCGCGGGTACTCGTCACGCCGCGCTCGCAACCGCCGAGGCCACCGACGACCCGCTGGCCGACGACGACGCGGCGCTCGAGGCGCGCTTCACGGAGCTGGAGCGAGGCGCAGAGGCACGGAATCGGGATGCAGCGAGGCACGCTCGAGACGGCCAAGGAGAGCGACGAGCCCGCGGAGCCCGAGCTTTCGGGTGCGCCGCCTCGCGTGCGGGATGCCGTGGTGCACGAGGGCTTCAACTTGCACGCGAGCGTGCATCTTGCCGCGCACGACGACCTCGGGCGCGAGCGCCCTGCGTGTCAGGCTCGTCGAGCAGCACGGTCTAGCGCCCGCGCCGAAGGAACGGCCAGCGCGTCTGACCGAGCCAGTCCGCCGGAAGGGTTGGCTCGTCCGGTCCCAGACGGAGAAGATCGCGCCGTAGTTGCCCTGCACGTCCTCGTAGCGACGCTGATGGTGCCACCGGTGGAGCGCGGCGACCGCGAAGATGTAGCGGAGCGGGCCTGCGCGGTAAGCGATGTTCGCGTGTTGGAACATGAGGTGCATCGTCAGGGCGGCAAAGCCGCACGCGACCGCTGTCGGCGGCGCCCCGAGCACGCCAAGGACGAGGAGCCCCGGCGCTCCCTCGAGCAGCTCGTGGACGAGATGCCGCCGCTGGCCGTTCACCCAGTAGATGCGCGTTGCGCTGTGATGAATCGCGTGGAGCTTCCACAGCCAACCAACCAAGTGGCTCGAGCGATGGACGCCGTAGAGGCCCAGGTCGATGACCGCGGTGGCGAACAGGAACTGCAACCAGAACGGCGCTTCCGTCGGCCACAGACGCATACCCCCACCAGCGACGACGTAGACGAGGGCGTACCCCGCCGCTGCCGCCTGATTGACGGACACGTTCGAAACGTAGTGCGCGAAATCGGTCCGTGTGTCCCCGTGGTCCAACCTCCACTCTCGCGCGTGCGGGAGCCATCGCTCGAGAAGAACCACTGCGACCGCCGTGGCGACGAGTATCGGAGGACCGACCTTCCAGTAAGCCACGCCCGACCCGACGACAGTAGCCAGCGCAGCCACGCCACCTCCGAAAATGATCGGGTACATCGACCACGCCGCCACACGCAACGGCCAAACCGACGACTGACGTGACCCGCTAGCGCTCATCAGGCGACCTCCTGCCTTCATCCTGGTCTCGTCAGCCGCTCACCGCTTGAACGAAGCCGCTATGCTCGTTCGCTGCCTGGAAGAGCCGCTTGCGCTCCAGGGCGACGACGATCATCAGGCGACCGCATGCATGGGGGCGGTCATCCCTCCCGACGTCACGCATGCGACCGACAAGGGCACGCTCGCGGCAGTCCTCGTATACGTCGATCCGGACACCGTGTCCGGTCGTCGTTTACGCCGCGTCGTCGAGACCACATCGCGGGCGGAGGGTTGGCGGGACAGCGGCGACGCGCTGCGCGATCTCGACATCCCTCAGCTGCCGGCAACGTGGGAGGCCGCGCGCGCACTGCACGACACCGCCCTCCGGCAGCTCGCAGGCGAGCAAACACGCTGTGTCCCCCTGCATCCTGCATTGATGCGCGCCCGCGCATGGCTCGGGGCGCACCTCGACGATGACGTCTCGCTCGACAGCGTCGCGCGCGAGGTCGGCATGTCGGGCGATCGCCTCTCACACCTCTTCGGCGAGCAGCTCGGACTCGGGCTTCGACCATTCATTCTCTACCTGCGGCTGCAGCGCGCTGCGCATGAGCTCGCTCGCGGCGAAAGCATCACCAGTGCCTCGGCCGCCGCTGGCTTCGCGGATGGCGCGCACATGACACGCACCTTCCGCCGGATGTTCGGGCTCGTTCCTTCCGACGTCCGGCACGCGTTAGCGAGATCGTTCAAGCCGGGCGCGACGCGCCGTAGCCACCCTTGGGGAATGCCAATCACGACATCCCGCCGGCGCACGCTTGCCCTCCTCGTCTCGTTCCGTCGTCTGCCTCAGCCGCCGGTCCGCCATACGTCGAGCGACGCCCCGCCGATGGCCGGTGGGTCGACGGCAGCGCCGAGATCTCCGTGTCGCATGACGTCGTGTTCGCTGCCGTCCGCGCTTCGTGACGCCGCCGCTCGCTTCTGGCGCACGCGTGGCCGCCGTCACCGCAGGCGCGATGATCGCCCATCAGGTCGCTGGCAAGGCGGTCCGGGACGCCATCTTCCTGGCGAGCTTCTTCGCGGCATCGAGGACGAGCACTTCGAGGTGCGGTACGCGTGTGGGCGCGCGCTGCTCAGCATGCGGGCCGCCAATCCCGCGATCCTCGTCCCGCTCGAGGCGGTCCTGGCCATCGTCCGACGCGAGGTGCAGCGCGAGCAGACCGTCCTCGCCGCCGACCTGGCCGCGGAGCTGCACGGAGCGGAGGACGAGATTCGGCCGAAGGACGATCGGGATCGCGCACTCCGATCACCCCGAACGCCGCAGCGCTCGCGAGGTGCACGTCGTGATCGACTACGCGGTCACCCCCTCGACGCCTACTGATGAGGTGGTGCAGGAGGGGAGCCCACGCCGATCCTTGACCGTCCGGGCGCGGAATGAAATCGTGACACACCGGTGTCTGACCTCCTGCCAGTGCTCGTCGCCGACTTGCTCGAGGAGTCCGCGCGCGATTTCCTCGAAACAGTCGCTCGCGACAACGAGGAGGCGTGGGTTCCGCTG
>JAYTBL010000499.1:0-4101 GCA_043736975.1 Polyangiaceae bacterium | reverse complement strand
AGTACGTGCCGCGCACCGCCTTGGGGGCGCCGGGCTTCGCGGCGCCCATGCTTCCGCCGCTCACGCCGATCTCCGCGTCGAGCGCCTCTTCCCGCTCCTGTTCATCGTGGTCGTCGGCGAGCGCTGCCCCGGTGGCCGCGCCTGCGACCGCGCCGATGACCGCGCCCGCGATCATTCCGGGGGGACCGGCGAAGGCGCCTAGCACCGCGCCGGTCGCCGCGCCGGTCGCCGCTCCGAGGCCCGCGCCTGCGGCCGGGGTGCCAGGGATGGGTGATTGGGGCAGTCCTGTCGATCCCGAAAGAGGAGCGGAGGCGGGGCTGGCGTCGACGGTGGCCTGGTTTTTCATGGTTTTCCTCGGCGCGGCGCTTCGGTTCGCGGCGTCTGCACCAGCCTCAGCAAGTACCGTTCCGGGCTGCGGATCGAACCCCTTGCTCGGCGGCGCGTTCTCGCGTCGGATGATCGCAGATGTGCTGCTTCTCGCGGACCGTGGCGCGCGTCTCCTCGACGAACATCTTCGCTCGGCCGCTCGAGGGCGATCGGCAGCTGCTCGTCTACGGGATGACCGTCGAGATCGCCGAGGACGTGGCGATGATCCTCCCGATCCCGATCCCGCCCGACAGCCCGGAGGACGCGGTGGCGTTCGTCGATCTCTCGGCGTGCCCGACCTTCTTCGAGGACCTCGATCAGCTCTTCCCCATCCCCGCGGGCGTCGCTTTCGAGGCAGACCCGCCGAGGGGGGGGATGGCGCCGCAGGCAAAGCTCGTCGTGCACGACGTAGGCGACTTCGAGGCCTCGTTCGTCCCCACGCCGCGTGACTTCGGTCGGCTCGATGCGCGGTTTCGCCTCCCGCACGACGTCTGGGAGGAGCTGCCCGCGTACCACGACTGGGGCTTCTGCGTGTTCAAGCTGAAGACGCGGCAGCGCCCGAGCGGCTTCCTCGGCCTCTTCAAAGGCAGGCCGATCAGCGAGACGCGCACCGTGCACCCCATGGCCTTCGAGTTCCCGCGCCGCGATCCGAGCGGGCTGTTCTTCCCCACCGTGCACGTGCACGACGGCGCGGTACACCCCACCGCCGAGTTCGATCACGCTCTCTACTGCCAGACCACGCGCGAGCACGAGCCGCTCATGGACTGGCCACGCTCGCTCGCGAAGTGCGATCGCCTCACGGGCGCCCGCGCGTGGACGGCGCCCGACCAGTGGCTCTACCGGAAGACGCTGCACGGCGAGCTGCCCAACCGCGACACCGTCCTCACCGAGGCGAAGCTGCGCGCGCGCACCGCGCTCGACCCGTGCTTCCGCCTCCGCATGTGCGCGACGTTCGAGCACCTCGTGGACGACGGCCGCACGCCGCTCGACGACAGCACCAAGAAGTGGATGCGCGTCGGCGAGGCGGAGCGCATGCGCATCCGCGACTCGATGGTCGCGGAGCTCGCGCCGCTCTTCGCGGAGCGCGCGGCCGCGTGGGGCGTCGCGCCCTTCGCGCACGATGCGCTCGGCCTCGTCACCTTCGCGGCGTCGAACGAGCGGATCGAGGCGCAGGAGTTGCACGTCGCGTTCGCAGCGCCGCCCGCGGCGAACGTCCGCGACGAGGTGCAGGCCGCGCTGCAGCGCGCGCTCGATCGCTCGAGCGGCTGATCGCCCTTGAATCGAGGGGGATCGTGCATACCCCACCCCGCGCGAGGGACCTGGTCGCAGCGCGCTCCGTTGCTAAGCTCACCTCGTGGTCGCCTGCCGTCGTGCGCTCACGGCACTCGTTGCCGTGGCCGTGCTCGCCCTCTCGTCGTCTGCGCTCGTCGCCTGCAGCAGCGACGACGGCGTAGCGTCCGACCCCAGCGATCCCGCGGACGACGCGGGCGCGCTGCCCGACGTCGCGCCCGCGCTCCCGAAGTCGACCTGCGCGAGCGACGCGCAGTGCGGGGGCGGCAGGTGCGCGCCGGTGGGCGGCGGCCAGAAGGCGTGCGTGAAGGCGAAGAGCTGCACCGGCGGCGCGGGCGCCGACAAGAAGTGCGGCGGCGTCCCCGGCGACGAGAAGGCAGAGGGCGCGAGCGACTGCTGCCAGACCATCGCCGTGCCCGGCGGCTCGTTCCAGCGCTTCAACGATCCGGCGTACCCGGCGACGATCAGCCCCTACCTCCTCGATGCCTACGAGGTCACGGCCGGTCGCTTCCGCGCGTGGGTCGAGGCGACGAACGGCAACCTGCGCGGCGCGTCGCCGGCGGCGGGCGCGGGCGGCCACCCCAAGGTGAACAGCAGCGGCTGGCGCAACGAGTGGAGCGCGCTGCTCCCCACGAGCCGCGCCGAGGTCGACGCGCTGCTCGGCCCCGAGAAGTGCCAGGAGGGCGGCAACATCGACGACTTCGGCACGCTCACGTGGTGGACGGCGGGACTCGAGGCGAAGATCAAGCAGGCGAACGCGAGCAAGCCCGATATCCTCGCCGCGAACACCAAGGCCGCGCTCGACGCGAAGCCGCTGAACTGCGTGCCCTGGCACGTGCTCATGGCGTTCTGCATCTGGGACGGCGGGCGCCTCCCCAGCGACGCCGAGTTCAGCTTCGCCGCGCAGGGCGGCGCGGAGCAGCGGGCGTTCCCGTGGGGCGGATTCGCGGCCAAGGATCTGGTCCACGTCGACGATCGCGCAGACCTCTCGCTCGTGCCGCTCCTCTCCGCGGGCTCGAAATACATGTCCGCGAGCCTCTATGATCCGACGATGGGGAAGAACGCGTTCCCCGCGAACTACGTGCACACCTGGGGCGGCCCGTTTCGCACCACGCGCGACAACGCGAGCCACGTCTCGCCGGTGGGCCGCCGCGCGCTGGGCAACGGCAAGTGGGGCCACGCGGATCTCGCGGGCGGCATGTACGAGTGGACGATGGATGAGGGGCCCATCCGCCCGGGCAAGTGCACCGACTGCGCGAACGTGAATTACCCTGCGCTCGACCAGTACGACCCCAACACCACCGAGGGGACCATCCCCGACTTCGAGCACAAGTGGTTCGCGGGCGGCGCGCGCTCGGTGCGCGGCGGCGCCTGGGACAACAGCCTCGGCCTCGCGAGCTCGCAGAGCCAGGTGGAGATCGAGACGTACACGAGCTACCCGGTGGGGCGTACGTATCGATCGCTGGGCGGACGCTGCGCGCGCGATCCCTGAGGTGGGCGCTGCGCGGTTTTGGGGGGCTGCGGAGGGGAGCGGGCCTCCTCCGGCCGCGGTACGCTGTCTCGCTGCGCGCAGAGGGGGACGCGTGCACCGCCGCCCCGCTCGAGGTCGGGCGATAGGCGGTGGTGGCTATGAACCCTTTCTTGCGGCCCGCGCTCTCCTGCGGGTCCCCAGGCGGTGCCGCTACCGTATCGCTGCGGGCTGACGTTACTGCTGCTCCCACGCGGCCGGAGGAGGCCCGCTCCCCTCCTTCGCCCGCGCACCGCTACGCTTGAGGGGCTTGCTGTTGACGGCGCGAGGTTTCGTGCAGCAGCGCCGCGGGAGTCGTCGAGTCTCGGTGGAGCGCGAGCGCTGGAGCGGCTAGCTGCG
Organism: Polyangiaceae bacterium; assembly: GCA_043736975.1. Taxonomy (GTDB): domain Bacteria; phylum Myxococcota_A; class Polyangia; order Polyangiales; family Polyangiaceae; genus Labilithrix. The sequence continues at coordinate 578 of JAYTBL010000499.1, read as the reverse complement.
CTCGTAGGTGGCGACGATGTCGCCCCAGGCGAGGACGTGGTCGCGCATTTCCTCGAGGAGCGTGCTGCGGCCGGCGCCGCGCTCGAGATCGATCGCGGTGTCGAGGGCGAAGACCTGGAAGTGGTAGTGGTGCACGCCGTGGCCGACGGGCGGGCGGCGGGCGTGAAGCCCACGCCGAGCTTGCTGTTCTTGCCCTCGAGGCGCTGCGCGCCCTGGACGCTGCCGACGGAGGTGGGATGCCGTAGACGAGCCAGTGGACGAAGGGCTTGGGCGTGGGCGCGTCGGCGTCCTCGGCGATGACCACCATCGAGCGCGTGCCCGCGGGGACGTTGCTCCACGCGAGGGGAGGGGAGACGGGGCCCTCGCTGTCGCCGGTGAACGAGCGAACGAGCGAGGGAGCGAGGGAGCGAGCCGCCGTCGGTGAAGGCGGAGCTCGTGACGCTCAATGTGCGGCGGTCGAGGACCGCGAGCACGCGCGAGGCGAGCCCGTCTTCGCCAGCCCGCACCGGCGCGAGCGCCCTTCCGATCGTCTTCCCGAGCTCATGCGCGAGTCCCATGTGGTTCGAATCCTCCGAGGG
>JAYTBL010000498.1:0-4104 GCA_043736975.1 Polyangiaceae bacterium | reverse complement strand
GCGGCCTCCTGGGTGCCCTCGATCAAGAAGAGGCCATCGAACGAGGCCTCTCCCACATCCACCTCTCGCTTGAGTCCGATGACCTTGCCGATGGTGAGCACCAGCGTCTCGTGCCGGACCACGAGCGGGGGGAGGCCGCGCGGGATCCCGGTGACCAGGCACATCCCGACCTCGCCCACCTCCTCGTTCGCGACCGAGAGCACGCTCGCCTCGAGCACGAACGGGCAGCCCTGGTGGCGGAAGCGCGCGATCCACGCGAGCTGGCCGTAGGGCTCGAACGTGGCGTTGCGATCGAGCTCGCGCACCATCGCCTCGCAGTCGCGCGCGATGGCGAGCGCGGCATCGTCGCGGAGATAGCCGATGCGCCACGGGCGCTCGGTGTTGGGGATCGTCGGGACTTCCTCGGGCACCGCCGACCAGTCGGCCTCGAGCGCGGGCAGCCCCTCGAGCAACGCCTCGAGCTCGACGAGGTATGCGGCGAGCATGCCCTCTGCGCGCGCCAGCTCCTCGAAGTCTTCGGCCTGGACGAGATCGAGCCCCGCGCGCAGATCGTCGAGCCGCTCCCGCTCCGGGACCGGGATGGTGACCCAGAAGGCGTCGGTGACCTCCTCCTCGCGAGCCTCGATGCGGGCCGCGAGCTCCGCGACGCGGACGCGCAGGCCGACGTGCGGATCGCGATAGACCTCGTCGCTCATGCCTCGGTCGGCAGCGAGCTCGCGGTCCACGCGCGCCAGCCGCCCGCCATCGATCGGACGTTCGTGTAGCCCATCTTCTGCAGGTTGTCGGCGGCGAGCGCCGAGCGATAGCCGCCGCCGCAGTAGAGGACGAGGTCGGCGCCGGTCTCGGGCACCGCCTTCTCGATGTCGCGCTCGATGACGCCCTTGCCCAGGTGCCGCGCGCGCGGGAGGTGCCCAGCGGCGTACTCGCTGGCCTCTCGCACGTCGAGCAGCTCGAAGCGGTCGCCGCGGTCGAGGCGCGCAGCGACGTCGTCGATCGAGATCTCGATGATTCGCGTGCGGATCTCCTCGCAGAGCTTCTCGAAGCGCGGCCCGTGGATCATCCAGATTTCTTACTCAATGCCGGGCCGCGCGGCCAGCCTCGTGGTTGCTGCGCGGCGTCGCGCGGGGTAATCCAGAACGATGCCGCTTCTCTCGAACGAGGTGCTATCGCGCCTGACCTCCCTGCTCGGACCGGAGGTGATCTCGCAGGACGCGGCGGAGCTCGCGGAGTACGGGCGCGACTGGACGCGCGTGGTGCCGCCGGCGCCGAGCGCCGTTGCGTTTCCCCGCACCACCGAGCAGGTCTCGAAGCTCCTTGCGTTCTGCAACAGCGCGAGCCTCGCGGTGGTGCCCTCGGGCGGGCGCACCGGGCTCGCGGGCGGCGCGATGGCGGCAAACGGCGAGATCGTCCTCTCGCTCTCGCGCATGCGCCGGATCGATCCGATCGACCGCCTCGGCGGCACGTTGCGCGTGCAGGCCGGCGCCGTGACCGAGGCGGTCCACCAGCACTGCGCGCCCGCGGGTCTGACCTGGCCGGTCGACTTCGCCTCCAAGGGATCGAGCACAATCGGCGGCAACATCGCGACCAACGCCGGGGGCGTGAAGGTCATCCGTTACGGGCTCACGCGGCAGTGGGTGCTGGGGCTCGAGGTGGTGATGGCGTCGGGCGAGGTGCTCGAGATCGGCGGCGCGCTCGAGAAGGACAACACCGGGCTCGATCTGCGGCAGCTCTTCATCGGAAGTGAGGGCACGCTCGGCGTCATCACCGAGGCCACGCTGAAGCTCGCGCGGCTCCCTGGCGCGACGACGGTGATGCTCCTCGGCGTGGCCGACGTCGCGGCGGTGCTCGCGCTGTTCCGCGAGGCGCGGAGCGCGCCCTTCACGGTGTCGGCCTACGAGTTCTTCTCCCAGCGCTGCCTCGACCGGGTGGTGGCGCATCGCAAGCTGCGCCCGCCGATCGCCGAGCCGTACCCGTACTACGTGCTCGTCGAGGCCGAAGGCGAGGGCAGCACCGAGGCTGACGCCGCGCGCCTCCTCGAGCGCATCGAGCCGTGGGTGGCGGGCGTCTTCGAGTCCGGCCTCGCGAAGGACGGCACCATCTCCCAGCACGGCTCGCAGGCCCGCGATCTGTGGGCGCTGCGCGAGGGGATCAGCGAGAGCCTGAGCGCCACCGGCCTGCCCCACAAGAACGACGTCGCGCTCCCCATCGCCGCGCTGGATGCCTTCTGCAGCGAGCTCGACGGCGTCTTCGCGAGCCGCTACCCGGGCTGGGAGATCTGCCTCTTCGGACACGTGGGCGACGGCAATCTCCACATCAACGTGATGAAGCCCGACGCCATGGAGCGCGCCGATTTCTTCATCAAGACGAAGGAGGCCGATCGCGATCTCTTCACGGTCTTGCAGCGCCACCACGGGAGCATCTCCGCCGAGCACGGGATCGGCCTGCTCAAGAAGTCGTTCCTCTCCTATTCGCGGAGCGCGGCCGAGGTTGCCGTGATGCGGCAGATCAAGCGCGCGCTCGATCCGCATGGCATCCTGAACCCCGGGAAGATCCTCGACCCCTGATGCCCCCTGCTCATCGCCTCCGTTCGCTCATCGCCTTCGCGGCGGCGTCGATCCTGCCGTTCGCGGCGGCGTGCGAGAGCCCGGCCGACCCGACGTTCCCGGTCGCCGCGGCGCCCCCCTCGCGGCACTCGGCGATGCGCGAGGCGCTCACCACCGACGCACGCGGCCTCTCGTTCAAGGACGGCGACTGGCTCGGGGATCTCGGCGATGCGCCGTTCTTCGGCCTGGCGTGGCTCGCTCGCCGCGCCGCGAGCGGCGCGCTGCCGCCGGAAGAAGCGCTGCGGCTCGAGCAGTCGCTGGCGCGCGCGCGCGTGCTGCTCGCCTCCGACCTCCTGAACGGCGACCTCCAGGAGAAGGTGATGGCGGCGCTGGGGATCATCGAGCACATCGAGTCCTCGAAGGACCAGGGAGACGTCGCCGCGGTCGACGAGTTCCTCGATCGTCTCGATCACCTGGTGGGCGCGCTCGGCGACTACCTCGACGGCGTGAGCGACACGAGCTGGGCGGTCCGCACCTACGGGCCCACCGCCGTCACCGCGCTGGTGGCGCTCGTGCACGCGCAGTACGCGTACATGATCGACGGCCCGCGCAGCCGCGAGCACCAGGACCGCGCCGTCGCGCTCGAGCAGCGCATCACCGATCGCGCGCTCGCCGATCTCGCCGACGCAACCACCGGGCGCTCGGTCCGGGGCTACGCCATCGCGCCCGGTCGCGCGGGGCTCGAGCTGTACCCGAACGTCTCGATGATGATCCTCGAGGCGCGGCTCTTCGAGCTCACGAAGAACGAGATCTATTGCCTGGGGGCGCGCGCTATCTACGGGGCGATCCAGCCGCTGAAGCTCTCCGATGCCCCCGCGCGCTACGCGTCGCCCTACGCCGCCGAGTCGCTGCAGGCGAAGACGCCTGCCGTGGCAACGCTCTCCAGCCAGAACTACCTCGCGCTCGCGCTGATGCTGCTCTTCGAGATCACCGGTGACATGAACGTCCTGGACGAGGCGGACCGCGTGCTCGACGCCATCGAGACCATGCGTGGCCCATGGTGCCTCGCGCACGTGGAGACCACGACCTGCGCTCCGACGTGCGCCAGCGGCCAGGCGTGCGTCGCCGCGGCGTGCACCGCCGATCGCTGCACCACCGGCCTCCTCCATCACGTGGTCGACGGCCGCCTCGCCAACCCCAGCGACCCCACGATCTTCTGCTCGGGCTGCAACCTGCAGTCGCTCTACGTGCTCGGCTACCGCCGCGCGCTGGCGGGCGAGCCGTTCTGACGATTCTATGCGCCGGCAACGTCTGGCTTGCCGAGCTCGCCGAGATGAGGCGCGCGACCTCATTGAGCGTGTGGAGCTCTTCGGCGGGATCCCGACGCGGTCGCTGAAGCGCCGCGCGAGCTAGCTCGCCCACGAACAAGCGACGAGCCCCTCCAGGTCACGAGACGGCTCGAGCTCGGCGTACCCCACTCACTCCCACCAGCGCACGATGTAACGCGCCACCTCTGGCGAGCATAGAGCAGCCCCCGCGCGATCGCGAGGCGGACGAACTA
>JAYTBL010000497.1:0-9829 GCA_043736975.1 Polyangiaceae bacterium | reverse complement strand
GACGCCCAGCGAGTGAAACGGGATCGCCAGCTCGACGACCCATTCCTCGTCGCGGTCGCGCGGATCGTCGAGCGTACCGTCGAGGTCGATCGCCGCCTTGGCGCCGCTCTGCCAGCGAGGGTCGGCGGGCTTGCCCGGGGTGAGCGCGACGTCGGTGATGATGCCGGAAGGACCGACCGTGATGCTCCGCGTCCCGCCAGCGGAAGGGCCGATCTCCACGGTGAACGAATCGCCTGCCCATACGGGGCCATCGGGCGCGACCTTCGCCGCGCGGACATCCTCGTCGGCGGCGTAGAGCGAGAGGTAGAGGTTCGCGTCGTCCCAGAGCGCACGCGCCTCGGACACCGGACGCGCCGCGCGGCCCTCGGGCCCCAAGAACGCGCCGGTCCGCGCCGGCGCGCGCGTCCAGTCGGGCTCGTCGGTCTCGCCGTCGATGGTGATGGGCCCGCGCGCGTGCGGCACCAGGAGCTCGATCACCGGCGCGACCCGCGCGACCGGCGCGCGAGCACGCCGGAAGCCGATGCCGAACATCGTCAACGCGCCCACCAGGCCGATCGCGAGCGGGTTGCCCCACCCGCGGCGCTCGGTCACTGCGTGGGGCTCCCGTCGGGCTTCACCACGAAGTGGAACTTCGAATCGGTGAGGCCGCTCGCGTAGTCGATCATGTCGATCATGAGCGCGCGATCGGGCCGCTGGCTCACCACCGCGAAGCCGTAGTTTTTGCTGCCGGTGAGCGGCGCGCCGCCGTTGCCCACCAGCACCTCGCGCCCGCTGAAGTGGTAGTAGGAGTGGGTGTGCCCGACGATCGCCAGGGTGTACGGGTGCCTCGCCATGATCGCCTCTGACGGCGCGACGCCCGGCGCCTGCGTGGTGTCGGCCGGCTCGTGACGGATGACGAACGTGTAGGTCGTGGCGGCCGAAAGCGCGCTCTCCAGCCACGCGGCCTGCGTGTCGGACCAGGCGTTGGGCGCGACGAAGACGAACTTCGACGTCCAGCTCGCGTCCTGCGCGGCGACGTCGATCTGGTAGTAGGGAAGCGTCTTGCCGATCGGGCCGAGCATCTGCCCGAGGAACGCCGTGTAGTTGTTGGTGATGCCGTTCGCGCTGCCCGGGCCGCAATTCGAGGCGGTGGCGCCCGTGCACTCGTGGTTGCCCATCGCGGGGAAGAAGGCGCCCGCGTACTTCGCGCGCGCGTTCATGTAGAGGCCGATCTGCGCGGCCGCCTCGCCGTTGCCGGTGCTCGCGAAGTTGTAGTCGCCGCTCGACAGCACGAACGGCGGGCGCGCCGCAAGGCCCTGGAGGCGCGTGTAGATCTGGTCGATGATCGCCACCGGGTACGCGGCGGTGTCGTTCGGGTTCGCGGGGCGCGTATCGCCCACGATCCCGAAGAGCAGACGGGAGAGCGTGCCGCCGTTCGGGCCGATGGTGCCATTGACCGGGCCGCCGCCGTCGAACAACGGGCCGGCGTCGACGTCGTCGCACCCCGCCGGCGGGGCCTGACAACGGTTCGTCGCGGTGTTGCACCACCAGCCGCCGTAGCAGCCGTTCGCCTGGCAGGGGTTCGCGCCGCACGAGGAGCACGCGCCGGGTCGGTTCGGCCCCACCAGCGTCCCGCACACGTCGATGGGGACGCTCGCGTCGTCGACCGGCGACGCGCTGCACACGTCGGCGCGCGGCAGGCAGACGCTCGCCTGCGCGCCATTGACGGTGGTGACGGTGGAGCACGCGCGGTCATCCGTGCACTCGCTGCCGCTCGGGCAGCTGGGCGCGCAGTAGCTGTCGCCGCCGACCTGGGCGCAGACGCCGCCACTGCAATCGTCGTCGGTCACGCAGGGCGGACAGGCTGCGACCCCCGCCTCGGCGGCGCCGGCCTCGGGTACCGCTGCAGGGTCGGACGAACCGCAGCCAGTCCACGCCGCGGCGGCCAGCCCGGCGGAGCAGACGAGCGCGAAGACGAAGGCGAAGGAATGAGCGCGCACGGTGGTCCTCTCAGAGCAAGTTACGACGCGTGCGGAAGAGCTGATCGACGTGGCGCAACACGTCGTCGCGGTGCTTCGCGATCTGGACCTCGTGCTGGAAGACGGCGTCGACGGTGCGGAGCGCGTTGATGATGAAGGTGACGCGCTTCGCGCGCGCGATGAGCGGCCACAGCACCCCGTAGGCGATGGAGATGGCGCGGTCGGCGTCGCCGATCATCGGGAACGGGGCGCGCAGCGAGTCAGCGAAGCTGCACTGCAGCTGGTGGTCGTCGGTGCTGATGCCGACGATGCTCGCCCCGGCGAGCTCGAGCTCCGCAAAGTTGTCGCGAAAGCGCTTGGTCTCCGCGGTGCAGCCAGGCGTGAACGCCTTGGGGAAGAAGTACACGACCGTGCAAAGCTTGCTGGCGTGCGCGGCGAGGCGGAACCTCTTGCCGTCGCTCGCGAGGGCGTCGATGTCGGGGGCGATGTCGCCGGGCTGGAGCACGAAGGGGAAGCATACCCGGGAAGGCCTGACTTTCCAGGGCTTCCGCGAAGTCTGCCCCCCTGCCACCCTCGGCAGATCGATCCGCCCTCCTCTCCGTACCCAGGCGTGCCGTACCCTGCCGTGGGAGGGGGAACCTTCGCCTGCTCCACCTGTCGGCCCACCCCGAGGACCACGCGACCATGCACGAGAAGACGCTGCTCTACGGAGCCCTGGGATTCACGGCCTGCGCCGCCATCTACGGGGTCGTGCACGCCAGGACGGGCGCCGGTCACGCGAACGCCACCTCCGAGATCCAGATCATCCCGGTCGCGCAGATCGACCAGCAGACGCTCTCCTCCACCGAGGTCCCGATCCGCCTCACCTCCTCGGACGGGACCGGCCTCCGCCTCCAGTCGCTGCGCGCGAACGCGGTCGTCGAGGACCCGCTGGCCCTCACCGAAATGCATCTCGTGTTCGAGAACCCCGAGTCGCGCATCCTCGAGGGCACGTTCCGCATCACGCTGCCGCAGGGCGCCTCGCTCAGCCGCTTCGCGATGAAGGTCAACGGCGTGTGGCAGGAGGGCGAGGTCGTCGAGAAGCAGGCCGCGCGGCGCGCCTACGAGGACTTCCTCCATCGCAAGCAGGATCCCGCGCTCATGGAGCAGGGCGCCGGCAACGAGTTCTCGGCCCGCGTGTTCCCGATCCCCGCCAACGGGATCAAGGAGATCATGATCGCGTACTCGGAGACGGTCGAGGCCGGCGCTCCGTACGTGCTGCCGCTCCGCGGCCTCCCTCAGCTCGGGACGCTCGACGTCGACGTGCACGCCGCGGGCGCGCGCGGCGCGCTCACCGGCGGCCGCAGCGACGCGACCTTCAGCATCCACCAGCAGCGCTTCACCCCCGCGCAGGACTTCGTGGTCGACGCCAAGCAGCTGCCCCGCAGCGCCGGCCTCCGCGCCGGCAATCTCGCCATCGCGCGCGTCGTGCCCTTCGGCACGTCACGGCCCGAGCCGATCGCCTCGGCGGTGGTGCTGGTCGATACCAGCGCCTCGCGCGGGCTCGGCCTCCCCGATCAGGCGCGCGTCCTCAAGGGCGTCCTCGGACGGATGAACCCCGAGGCCGCCGTGAGCGTGGCGTGCTTCGATCAGGAGGTCGTGCCGGTCTACGAGGGCAAGGCTGGCGGCTTCGGCGACAAGGAGGTGAACGCGATCATCGCGCGCGGCGCGCTCGGCGCCTCCGACTTCGAGCAGGCGCTCGGCTGGGCGAGCGAGCAGGCGAAGAAATCGAAGTCCAAGCGCGTGCTGATCATCGGCGACGGCGTCGCTACCGCGGGCGAGACCGACGCCCAGAAGCTCAAGGAGAGGGTCGAGAAAATGCGCCAGGCCGGGGTCGAGCGCATGGACGCGCTCGCCATGGGCGGCATCCGCGACGACGCGTTCCTCCGCACCATCGTGCGCGGCGTCCTCGATCGCGACGGCGTCGTGCTCGACGCGAAGCTCGGCATCGACGCGCTGGCGCGCCGCCTGGGCGAGGCCACGAGCTCCGGCGTCCCGGTGAAGGTCGAGGGCGCGTCGTGGTCGTGGCCGCGCACGCTCGACGGGCTCCAGGCCGGTGACGAGATCATGGTCTACGCGCAGCTCGAGGCCGCGCAGCCCATGAAGATCGCGGTGGGCACGCAGACCTTCGCGCCCGATCTGCGCACCAGCGATCGCCCGCTCGTCGAGCGCGCGTGGGCGCAGGCGAAGATCCAGAGCCTGGTCGATGCGCCGACCGAGAGCGCAGGAGCCACCAGGAGCCAGATCATCGCGCTCTCCACGCAGCACCGCGTGATGAGCCCGTTCACCGCGATGCTGGTGCTCGAGACCGACAACGACTACCGGCGCTTCGGCATCGACCGCAACGCCACCGTCGACATCCTCACCGTGAAGGACGGCCGCATCGCCGTCGACCACGAGCCGCGCTCGTGGGAGGAAAAGGAGCGGGAGGCGACGCGCGATCGCGCGAAGGACGCGAAGCGCAAGGAGGACAACGCCCGGGGCTCGCGCAGCGACCGGGCGGAGGAGGCCCAGGCCGTCGCGACCCCGACCGCCGCCGCCCCCGCGCCCATTCTCGCCCCGATGGCCTCGGCCGCCTCGCAAGGTCGCTTCGAGGCCGACGGCGAGCGCGCGAACGCCGACGAATTCCGGCGCGGGCCGGGAGCCCCGACCGGGGGCTCCGGCGCGCTCGACCTCGGCGATCCCTGGGCCGCGACGACCAGAGCGGCAGCTCCCGCCGAGCTCAGCGGCACCGGCGAGGGCGGCGGCGGTCACGGCAGCGGTTACGCCGCAGCCGACGACCTCGGCGGGCTCGCAGGCAACGGCGCCGCCGCTGGGCACGCGGCCAGACCCGCCGCGCGACCCTCGCGCGCTCCCGCGGCCGAGCCGGGCGATCCGCTCGCGGCCGACATCCCCGCGACGCCCCGCCCCGCTCCCACCACCGGCGCGGCGCAGCGACGCCCTGGCACCACCCCCACGAGCGGCAGCCCGTCCCAGGCGCAGGTGCGCCCGGGCGCGCTCGTCGTCCTCGGTGGCATCGGCCAGGAGGAGGTCCAGCGCGTGGTCCGCGGCGCGACGCCGCGACTCCGTGCATGTTACACGCGTCACATCCAGAGCACGCCGAACGCCGCGGGCCACGTGGACCTCAACGTGGTGGTCGACGCGATCGGCGAGGTGAAGTCGGCCGAGGCGATGTCGACCATGTCGACCGAGCTGAGGAGCTGCATGGCGGGCGTGTTTCGCACGCTCCGCTTCCCTGCCCCCGGCACCGGCACCGCGCGCTTCACGGCCTCGTTCGACCTCGTGCCCTCCGGCGACGCCGGCGAGGTGGCGAGCAACCGCGGCGCCAACGTCCCCAAGGCCGCGCCCTACGACGGCCGCTTCAAGGTCGTCATGGATCGCCTCTCCCAGGGCGACAAGGACGGCGGCCTCGACGAGGCGAAGCGCTGGCACACCGATCAGCCTGGCGACATCATGGCGCTGGTCGCGCTGGGCGAGGCCTACGAGGCACGCGGTGAGCTCAAGACCGCGGCGCGCGCCTACGGCTCGATCCTCGAGCTCTTCTCGTTCCGCGCCGACTCGCGGCGCTTCGCCGGCGAGCGCCTCGAGCGACTCGGTGAGCCCAGCGCGGTCAAGCTCGCCGCCGACACCTACGGCAAGGCCGCCGAGCAGCGGCCCGATCATCCCGCGAGCCACCGCCTCTTCGCGTTCACGCTTCTCAAGGCGGGCGAGCACGAGAAGGCGTTCGAAGCGATGAAGAAGGGCGCGATGCGCTCCTACCCGGCGGGACGCTTCGCCGGCGCCGACCGCATCCTCAAGGAGGATCTGGGCCTCATCGCCTCGGTCTGGGCAGCGGCCGCGCCCGCGCGCCGCAGCGAGATCATGACCAAGCTCCACGCCGCCGGCGGCGCCGAGGAGAACGCGCCCAGCCTGCGCTTCGTGCTCGTCTGGGAGACGGACGCGAACGACGTCGACTTCCACATCCACGACGGCAAGGGCGGCCACGCCTACTACGGCAACCGCCAGCTGCCCTCGGGCGGGGAGCTCTACGCCGACGTCACCACCGGTTACGGCCCCGAGTGCTTCACCATCCGCGGCGCCCGCGACAAGCGCGCCTACCCATACACGCTGCAGGCCCACTACTATTCGCGCGGACCGATGGGCTACGGCATGGGCAAGCTCGAGGTCCTCGAGCACGACGGCAAGGGCCACGTCTCCTTCGACGAGCGTCCCTTCGTGGTGATGGTCGACCGCGCCTACGTCGATCTCGGCTCGGTCGACAGGCCGAAGGGCAACGAGACCGCCTCGCTCATGAAGTGAATCGTTTCCGTTTCCGGCGGGTTCGCGTTATCAACTGACCCACGGTGAGCGCAGGGAAATCCAACCCAGTCCCGACGCTCTGGCAGCGGGCGACGTACCGCTGGACGGCGATCACCGCGGTGATGGCGGTGCTGCTCGTGATCTACACGCAGCACCCCTACTACAAGGGCGGGCAGTTCGCGCCCTGGCGCAGCTACTACCCGATCGCCTTCGTGGTGTGGCTGGTGGTCGGCCTCCCGTACGTGCGCGCGACCCTCGAGAAATTCAAGGGCATGCGCTACGCCATGCGCGACGGAGGGCTCCACCTCCTGATCCTCGGCAAGGCCATCCAGGAGCGCCGCTTCTGGAAGACGGCCAAGAAGCCGCGCCTGCGGAATACCTGCCTCGGGATCTTCGTGAAGGGGTTCTTCACGCCGCTGATGATCGGGTTCCTCTCCGGTCACGCGAACAACCTCGTCGAGGCGTGGCTCCGCCACAAACACCTCGCGCCGTTCAAGTTCGTGCCGCCGCCGGGGAACGTCTTCAGCCAGTTCACCTCCTGGTTCACGCACCTCCAGTCGCGCATCGGGGATCTCATCCCGCGCGGCGCTGACCTCAGCGGCCTGGTCCACGTTGGCGCGTGGACGCGCGCCGACGTCAACTGGGGCCTCGGCCTCGCCTACGACCTCGTCTTCTTCATCGACTGCGGCACCGCGCTCATCGGCTATTCGCTCGAGAGCCGCTGGCTGGGCAACAAGACGCGCAGCGTCGAGCCCACGTTCCTCGGCTGGGCCGCGGCGCTCTCCTGCTACCCGCCCTACAACAACGTGCTCGGCACCTACCTGCCGCTGGAGAACGGCCCCGGCTTCATCACCGGCGAGAACACGCTCCTCGCGTTCCGCGCCGTGACCGTCCTGCTCTTCGCCATCTACGCCTCGGCGACGGTCGCGTTCGGCTTCAAGTTCTCGAACCTCACCAACCGCGGGGTCATCTCACGCGGCCCGTACCGCTTCATCCGGCATCCGGCGTACGTGACGAAGTGCACGGCGTGGTGGCTCGAGCACCTGCCCACGATGACCATCACCAAGGCGTTCTTCCTCACGCTGCTGTGCTGCGTCTACGCGCTTCGCGCCTGGACCGAGGAGCGGCACCTCAGCATGGATCCCGAGTATCGCGCCTACAAGCGCAAGGTGCCGTGGGTCATCTTGCCCGGCGTGTACTGACGTGCGCGGCGCTGGTCGCCCAGCAAGCTCACGGGCACGCTGTGCGGGCGCGACTTCTCGACGCTGCTCTGACGCTACTTCCTGCGCTAGCATCGGGCCGTGAGCACCTGCTCGTTCTGCAGCGCGAACGCCGACCTCGTACCGACGGTGGGGCTCGTGGTGTGCCCGCGCTGCGCCCTGGGCATCGGTCAGCTGGCGCGACAATCGCCGGCGGCGTTCTGGATGGTCGAAGGACCACGACCCCAGGTGCCAGCGGGCGGCGACCCCGCGTTCGGCACGATGCTGAGAGCCTTCCAGCGGGGCGTCGCCGAGCGGATCTCCACGCAGGACTCGGAGTCGTACTATCACCTCGCGCACGCCTACCGCGCCATGGGCCTCTACGCGGATGCCATCGCCGCCGCCGGCACCGCGCTCGCGACCGACGTGACCCCGAGCACCGCGCAGTCCGCGGAGTCGGCGCTCGGCATCCTGCTCACCGCGCCGCTCCTGCGCGAGGGCGCCCTCGAGGCGCTCCGCGGAGAGCTCGGCGATCCGTGAGCGCGCCGCTCGGGAAATCTCCGCTGTTCGCGCCGCCTGCGGTAGCGGTGCGCGCCGTGCTCGCGATGCGCCGCGCGCTGCTGCGAGCCGCAGACGCCGTCGTGCCGCAGCAGCTGGTGCTCGCGGAGCGCATCACCGCCACCGCAGGCTCGGTGGTGATCGGGGAGCTCGCGCGTCTCGGCATCGCGGATCGCCTGGCGGAGGGGCCGCGCACCGCGGCGCAGCTGGCGGAGGAGACCGCGACCAACCCCGACGCGATGGCGCGTACGCTGCGCTTCGCGGTCGCGCAGGGGCTCTTCGTGCGCGACGCCGAGGGCCGCTTCGCGAACAACCGCCTCTCGGCGGCGCTCTGCGAAAGCGACCGGTACAGCGCCTCTTGGCTCGCCCGCTATTTCGGCTCGGCCTCCAACCTGAAGGCCTGGTGCGACTTCCGCGAGACGCTGCGCACCGGCAAGAACGCGTTCGAGCGCGTCAACGGCCAGAGCGTCTGGACGTGGCTCGACCAGCACCCCGAGGAGCGCGAGGTCTTCGCGCGGTGCATGACCACGATGACGCTGGTCGAGGCGCCGGGCATCGCGCGCGCCTACCCGTTCGGCGAGATCGGCACGCTGTGCGACGTGGGCGGCGGCCGCGGCACGCTCCTCAGCGAGATCCTCGTGCAGCACCCCAGGCTGCAGGCGATGCTGTGCGATGCGCCGGGCGTGCTCGAGTCGGCGCGGACCTTGCTCGCCGAGCGCGGCGTCCTTTCGCGCGTGTCGCTCGTGCCGGGAAGCTTCTTCGACGGCGTGCCCAGGGGCGCCGACGCGTACCTTTTGAAGAACGTCCTGCACGACTGGGACGACGAGCGCTGCCGCACCATCCTCGATCACTGCCGCGCAGCGATGGATCGCGGCCAGCGCCTCCTGGTGGTCGAGGCGCTGGTCGAGGAGACCTCCGACGACTTCGGGCCGCTGGCCGACGTGCAGATGATGATCGTCTGCTGCGAGGGGCGGGAGCGCGGCCGCGCCGACTTCGACCGCCTCTTCGCCGCCAGCGGGTTCACGCTGCGGCGCATCGTGCCGACGCCCACCCCCATGAACGTGCTCGAGGCGATCGCGCGGTAGTTGACCGGCAACTGCGGACCGAGGTCGTCGGCACCGTTTTACGCTAGGATCGCGTGATGAGGCAGCGCGGGAGGCCGTATCTCGGAGCCTTCATGGTCACGGCGGCGGCGGCGCTCACGCCGGCCGCTTGCACCAAGTTTGGCGCTGACCTTTCGCCCTCTGTTGACGATCGCCACGAGCCGTAGGAAACGGTGCATCGCGGCGGCGAGGAGCCGAGAAGTGGCGATGTCGGGCGCGGTCTCGTAGGCGATCGTGGTCCGCGAAATGGATGAAGGCCCAGGAGTAGGATCCTGAGCCTTCGTGTCGCGCGTGGACGCTGACGCCTGAAGTGACTGAACCGTGCACGGAGGTCTGTGCGCGACGGACTAGTTGGACGGGAGGGTCGTCGCGCGCGGGGTGGGGGCGATGATGGCGGCCGGATCCTGAACGATGCCCCGGCGAGAGCGCATCCAGATCTGACCTTGGGCGCCGCCTCCGCCTCCTCCCGCGGCAGCGGTCATATCAAAGCACGGGACGCCGGCGGTCGCCGTCACCTTGCCCGTGCCCCCGGCGCCGCCCGCGCAACCTCCGTTGCCGCCTGCGCCGAGTTCTCCGTCCAGCGAACCGCGCTTGCCCCTGTCCAGCAGGGCGCCGATGTCGATACCCTTCGCGCCGCCCCCACCACCGCCCCCCGTTGCGAGGAGACGCGCGC
>JAYTBL010000496.1:0-1505 GCA_043736975.1 Polyangiaceae bacterium | reverse complement strand
CGCGTGGAGTCCGCCGACGGCGCAAGGGAAGGACTACCGCGACGCGCTCACGAGCGACGCCCCCGTGCTCGAGGCATGCGAGCGCTATGCAGCTGCCGAGCTTGCGTACGAATCGCGCTGCACCATCGCGCTGCACCCCGCAAAGCTCGAATACTATCGCGCTCGCTTCAAGCTCGCGTGTCGCGTCGCGGCGAGCGAGCCGGGCGCTGGCTTCGACGTCCGAGCCATCGACGCGTGTTCCGCGGCGCTTGTCGATTGGCGGGACTCGCGCTGCGCAAATCGACCGAGCATTGGCTCGCTCCGCAGTCCGCTCGAGGTGTGCGCGTCTTACCTTACCGGGACGCTCGCGGCAGGAGAATCGTGCACGCAAGATGGTCAGTGCACCAGCGGTACGTGCAATCGGCCTTTCCTCGTTGGGCTTGCCGCGCACGACGGCGACATGGTCGCGTACTCCTACACGGGTTGCGGAACATGCGCGCGGGTCGTCAGCCTCGGTCAATCATGCGACGCCCCGCGGACCACGAGCGACGCTAGCCACGTCGCCTCCGTATGCGAGGAAGGCATCAGCTGTCCAACCACGGCCAGCACGAACGGGATGAGCACATGCACGGCGGGCGCCTCGGCGGGCGAGGAGTGCGGCTTTTACCAAGTCGCCTGCGCGACGGGCCTTACCTGCAGGTACCTCTCGAAGCCGGAGGCTTCGTTCCGCTGCATCAGCCTCAAGCCCGAAGGCGCCGGCTGCGACGAACAAAATGAGTGCGCCGCCGCCATGGTCTGTCGTGGTGGCCGCTGCGAGCGTCAGGGGGTGGAGGGAGACGTCTGCCGTGTCGCGGGCGCGTCCGTGCCCTTCGATACCGGTTGCGTTGGCGCACTTGCGTGTTCGCCGGCGTCTCTCCGTTGCGAGCCGGTCGCCTTCGGTGCGCTCAAGGCGGCGAACGAGCCGTGTGGCCGGTCGCTTGTCCAGGCCGACGAATGTCGCTACGGCGCCTTTCTCTGCGCCAACGACGGGGTGAGCATCTGCCCTGCAGCTCGACGCGCGGAGGGCGACGCGTGCAAGACATCGGCAGAGTGCGACTCCGTTTCGCTCTGTGTCGCAGGCGTCTGCCAGCCGCTTAGCACGCGTGCTTGCAAGGATCGCGCTTCGATCGAGTGAGCGGCGACTGCTTTGCGCCGTGGTGGGCACGAGCCAGCCGTTCTCGAAGCGCATGCGGTCGACATGGTCGCGCGTCCAGACCGGCCCGCAACCCATGCCATTGCCGTAGCGATCCTCGAAGCGGCTCGGCGTGAGGCGCATGCCTTCCGCGGTCACGCCGGTCACGAACACCGCGTCCGTGTACGCAAACGCGCGGCGGACCGCCTTCGCTCCCGTCCACGGCGCGCTCACGCGCCGATCGGCGGCAGCGCCTTCTCCTCGCACGCGATGGTCCTCGCGGGCGCGGCGTCGTTCCACTGCGCGTACTCCGCGATCTCCGCCACGGCGATTGGCGCTGGAGCGCGGTACCGGT
>JAYTBL010000495.1:0-9847 GCA_043736975.1 Polyangiaceae bacterium | reverse complement strand
GCGGAGCATCGACGCACGCCGGATACCCCTCGACCGCGCTCTTGATCGACGAGGCGTCGTCCTTCTGCAGCGCGTCGCGCACCGCCTCGATCTTCGCCATCGGCTTGCAGGCCGCCAGCAGGCCAGCCGAAAGAGCGAGGAGCACCGCCACCTTGCGCATGGGAGGCAGGATACCGTAACGCGGGCCTTGCGGGGCCCGCCGCCGGATCGCACCATGGCGCGATGACGAACGCGCCGCAGCTCAGCGTCCCTGATCGCGTCCCGTATCGCGCCGGCGCCCCTGCCGCGGGCTTCGGTCCGATGGGCAAGAACACGTTCCGCATCTACGCGGCGGTGGTGGGCGTGATGATGCTCGCGTTCGGCGTCGCGGTGAGCGCGTGGACGGCGGCGATGATCATGTCGGACCACACCAGGAGGCATGAGCCCGACGGGGCGATGCTCACCATCGGCATGATCGCGTTCGTCGTGCTGATGTTCCTGCTCTACGGGCAGATCGCCGCCGGGCTGGTCTGGGTCTACAAGGCGTGGTCGTGGCTGCCTTGGGACCAGCGCTACACGAAGCACTGGCGTAGCTGGCTGACGCCGAGCCAGGTCGCGCTCATGCTCCTCATCCCGTACTTTCACTACTACTGGATGTTCGTCGCGAACTGCGGGCTGTGCGATGCGCTCGACCGCCTGCGCGTCAGCTACCCCACGAGCAAGCCCGCGCCGAAGAGTCTCGCGATCGCGGCGTGCATCTGCCAGCTGGTGGTGCCGTTCCCGGTGGGGAGCATCCTGTGGCTCGTCTTCATGGCGCGCATCGAGAAGATGACCGCCGAGATGAGCGCCTCGATGGCCCCCCGCCTCAACACCTCGTTCTAGTCGATCAGACCGAGGCGAACCCCGCGTCCGTGATGTCGAGCGGCGACTTGTCTTCCGCGGCGAGGAGCGCAGCCTTGTGCTCGACGCCCGGCAGGACATTGCGTGCAAAGTACAAGGCCGCCTGGACCTTGCCGCCGTAGAACGCGGCGTCGGGGTGGCCTTCGGCGACGTCCGCCTTGGCCTTCTCGGCGACGACCGCGCCCTCGAGCAGCTGCCAGCCGACCGTGAGCTCGCTCATCATCTCGCAGAAACGATTGGCCGAGAGCGGAACCAGCGCGACTTGGCCGCTCTGGAACCACATGAGGAGGCGCATCGCGCAGCCCGCGAGCGCGTCCTGCGCGGCGCCGAGCTTCTTCACCGCGGGGCCCAGCGTGGGGTGCGCGGAGTTCGTGGCGACGAACTTCGCGATGTCGCCGAGGAACGCCTGGAGGTTCGCGCCGCCGGCCTGGCCGAGCTTGCGACCGACGAGGTCCATGGCCTGGATGTGGTTCGTGCCCTCGTAGATGCTGAAGATCTTCGCGTCCCGACAGTACTGCTCGACGGGGTAGTCGCGCGTGTAGCCGGCGCCGCCGTAGGTCTGGATCGCGGTCTCGCAGACGCGAAACCCCTGGTCCGAGCCGTAGGCTTTCACCAGCGGGACGAGGAGATCGACCTGGCCCTGGTGGTAGGCGCGCGCCTTCTCCTCTTCGGCGTCCCTCGACGTGGTCGCGTTCGCCTTGTCCTGGTGCATCGTGAGCTTCACGGCGAGGGCGCGGATGCCCTCGACCATCGCCTTCATCTCCAGGAGCATCCGGCGCACGTCGGCGTGCTCGATGATCGAGACGCGCGGCGCCGTGGCGTCCTTCCAGTGCGTGATGCTCGCGCCCTGCTTGCGATCCTTGGCGTAGTCGAGGGCGTTGAGGTACGCGCTCGAGGCGACCGCGACGCCCTGGACGCCGACCGAGATGCGCGCGGCGTTCATCAGCTTGAACATCTGCGGCATGCCCTGGTTGATCTTCTCTTCGCCGCCGACCGGCCAACCCTTGCAGGTGCCGTTGTCGCCGAAGTTGAGGACGCAGGTGGCCGAGCCGTTGATGCCCATCTTGTGCTCGAGCGCGCCGACCGACACGTCGTTGCGCTCGCCGATCGAGCCGTCCGCGTTGACCGCGAACTTCGGGACGATGAAGAGCGTGAGGCCCTTGGTGCCGGCGGGCGCGCCGTCGACGCGGGCGAGCACGAGGTGGATGATGTTCTCGGCGAGGTCGTGGTCGCCGCCCGAGATGTAGATCTTGGTGCCGCGCACCGCGTAGCTGCCGTCCGCGTTGCGCGAGGCGCTGGTCTTCGCAGAGCCTACGTCGGTCCCGGCGTGCGGCTCGGTGAGGCACATCGTGCCGCCCCACTTGCCGGAGAACATGTGCTCGGCGAACTCCTTCTGCTGGGCGGGCGTGCCGCACTGCTCGATGACCTCGGCGGCGCCGTACGCGAGCCCGGGGTACATGTTGAACGCCGCGTTCGCGCCGGAGAGGATCTCCTCGACCAGCACCTGCACGCTCCTGGGCGCGCCGGCGCCCCCGACCTCGGCCGGGACCGAGATCGACTTCCAGCCCGCCTCGTAGAGCTTCTTCCACGCATCCTTGAAGCCGGTGGGCGTGACCACGCCGCCGTTCTCCAGCTTGCAGCCCTGGATGTCTCCCACCACGTTGAGGGGCCCGAGCACCTCGCGCGCGAAGCGGTAGCACTCGGCGAGCGAGGTCTTGACCTCCTCGGGCCCCCACGCCTCGAACGGCGCCTTGCCCAGAAGGTCACCGAGCTTGAACTGCTCGAAGAGGAGGAACTGGAACTCGCGGAGGTCGGCCTTGTAGCGATTGATGGTCTGGATCGGCTTCGTCACGGGCGCGGCTCCTTGCGATTGAGCCCTCATGGTGGGGCCCGTGGTGCGCAGCGTCAAGGCAAGAATGAATGGCGGTTCAGTCCTGCGATGTCACATTCCGTCGAGCTCGAGCGACGGGCTGCGAATGGCAGCACGGCGATCGCGAGCGGTGGTGGGGCTGGGGTCAATGGCTGTGCTCGTGGGGCTCGGCGCCTGCGGCAAGAGCGAGCCGCCGGCGCAGACGACGGCGAGCGCGAGCGCGAGCGCGAGCGCGAGGCCAGCCGAGCGCGCAGACGCTGGCGCGTCGCCGAGCCCCGCGGCGTCGTCGGCGTTCTCCGCGTTCTCCTCGCTGACGCGCGCGAAGGTCTGCGGCTCGAGCGTGGCGGCGCGCGGCGATCTCCGCCCGGGCGTGAAGCCTTACGCCCGCGAGGACGGCACCTGCAAGGATCCGTTCTGCGACGTCGTCGACGTGCCGCCGAAGGGCGGAGGCGCGTGCTTCGTCGCGACCTCCAACCTCACGCGCGCCGAGCGCGAGGCGCGCAGCGGCCATGGGCTCCCCCGATCGCAGAGCGCGGCGTGGGACGGCAAGAGCGCCCCGAAGTTCCTCGATCGCGTGGACGACCATCTCCATCTCTCCGCGGTCGAGCGCGAGCGCCTTCGGGAGAACGGCTTCGTGGTCCTCGATCGTCAAGGCTACGACTCGTACGCGCTCGCCTACCATGACGTGTTCCAGCAGCAGCTGCCGGTGTACGTGAGCGTCGACGCGATCTTCAACGCGGTCTACCAGGCGAGCCAGACCGTGCTCGGCGAGGTCGAGCAGAAGCGGCTCGGGCCGAGCCTCGCCCGCATGCTGGTTCGCATGCGGAGCGCCCTCGCCGCCGCGCGCGGACGCTACGACGCCGACACGGTCTCCGACCTCGAGGTGTACCTCGGCGTCGCGCATCGCCTGCTCCACGCGCAGGACACCACGCCCTTGACCGATCCCGCGAGCGAGGCGCTCGTGCAGGAGCTCGCCACCAACGTGCGCGGCGCAGCGGGCCTGGTCGAGGTCGACCTCTTCGGCCGCCCGCGCGTCATCGACTTCTCGCAGTTCGCGCCGCGCGGCCACTACGCGAGCGACGGCTACCGGGACGGCATCGAGCTCGCGTCGCCGCGGGGCGGAAGCGAGCCGCCGGAGCACATCGGGATGTCCGACTACTTCCAGGCGATGATGTGGCTCTCGCGCGTGGAGCTGAACCTCGTCTCGCGCTCGTGCCGGAGCTCGCAGCCCGGCGCCGACGTCGATGCCCGCGAGACGCCGCGCGAGGCGCGCGATGCCCTCGCGCTCGCCGAGCTCGCGCAGCGCAGCGGCTCGCTCCCCGATCTGCGCGCGTTCGAGGACGTCTACGCGGTGTTCGCCGGCGCGCGCGAGGACGTCCCGCTGCCGGCGCTCGCCCGGATCGCGCAGCAGGGCGGCTTCGGTCCACGCGATCCCGAGGCGCCGGCCAAGCTGCGCGCCGCGATCGGCGAAGGCTTCCAGCGCACCGCGCGCACGCATTTCATGCCCGAAGGCGCCACCGTGCTGCCGGCCATCACCACCATGTTCGGACCGCGGATCGTGCCTGACATCGCGCCCCTCACCGGCGTCGTCCATCCTGCGGTGACCGCGCGCCTCGAGCTCGGCGCCGCGGACGTCGCGTACCTGCTGGGGCAGGATCGCGCGCGGACCTACCTCGCCGCGGACCTCGCCAAGCACCCCGGCCTCGGGCCCGCGCTCGACGCCGGACGGGCCGCGATCGCGGCATCGATCCGGGGCAAGACCGATGTGTATTCTGCATGGATCGGCGCCGCGCTGCGCCTGGGCGATGCGCCGCGCGGCACGCAGCCCTCCTTCATGCGCACCGAGGCCTTCGCCGATCTGCGGATGGGCTCGGCGCTCGCGGTCTACGCGCAGATCCGGCACACGTTCGTGCTGGTCGCGGGACAGGGCTACGACGGCTACGGCTGCGAGATCCCCGACGGCTGGGTGGAGCCTGCGGTATCGACGTACGACGGCATGCTCGCGTGGGTGCGCGCCGCGCGGACCGCGGTGCCGAGCCAGGCGAAGTACTTCGATCGCGTCACCAGCGTCCTCTCGACGCTCCGGACGATCTCCGCCACCGAGGCGTCGGGCGCGGCGCTCTCCGAGGCGCAGCGGCGCTGGCTGGGCATGATCGCCGAGTACACGCCGGTGGGCGGCTCGGCGGGCGACTCGGGCGAGCCGCCGAAGTACACCGGCTGGTACTTCGACCTCTTCCCCGACCGCGAGATCGGCGCGGAGCGGACGGTCGCGCTGGTCGCCGACTACTTCACGCTCACCAACGCGAACCAGGTGCGCCACCTCGGCATCGACAAGGCGGCGCTGGGGGTCTTCGTGGTCGACGTCGGCGGCGAGCCGCGCGCCATGGTGGGCCCGGTCGCGAAGGCCTACGAGATCGCGACGCCCATCGACGGGCGACTGAACGATGAGTCGGCGCGCGCCGCGGCCGGGAAGGTGGCGCCATGGACGCGCAGCTACCTCGTGCCGGCGCGGCCCCAACCTACGGCCGGAGCGCGGCTCTTCTCGTGTGCCGACGGCGCGCGCGTCGTCGTGCAGTCTGCCGAGCCAGTGACCGCCACCATCACGCTCCTCGATCACCACGGCGATCCGCTCGGTCCTCCGCTGAGCCACGCCGCTGGACCGGAGCCGGTGGTGCTCGCGTTCACCGTACCCGACGACCTGCTCGACGCGCCGCGCGGCATCGAGGGGCTGCACCTCGCGCTGAAGGGCAGCGAGCGCTGGGACTTCGTCAGCAGCCCCAGCGTGTACCGCAACTGGGAGCGCGTCGCCCCCACCGGTCCCGGCAGCCGCTTCGACCTCGCGCTGGGCGCGCTCCAGCCCGCGGAGGAGTGACCGCTACTTCTTCTTCGACTTCTGGATCAGCGCATCGAGCGCGTGCTCGCCCGAGCCCTTCCGGGCGCGCATCTCCAGGATGCGGATCTCGCGCTGGGCATCGACGTGCTTCGGGTCGATCTGCGTGACGCGCGTGAAGTCGCGGAAGGCGGCGGCGCCGCTGCCGAGCCGCTTGTGGACCACCCCGCGGAAGAAATGCGCGCGCTCGGAGTAGGTATCGGTGCGGCAGGCCTTGTCGAACGCCGGGAGCGCGGTGCGAAGCACCTCCTCCGCCGCCTCGCCGGCGTGGGTCGCCGACCACGCGGCGAGCGCCAGCGCTTCGGCGTCGTCGCCATCGAGCGAGACGAGGTGCTTCGCGGTCTCCTCGGCGATCGCGAAGTCGCGCTTGCCGATCGCCACCTCGATGTCGCGGATCACCTGATCGCGCGGCTTGCCGGCGATGACCTTGGCCGCGGTGTTGGGGTCGCGCGTCTTCAGGTAGTCGCGATACGACTCGGGATCGGTGAGCGTCGCGCTGGCGCGCGTCATGTGCGTGAAGATCTTCTGCACCTCGCTGCGGAACGGCTCGAGGTCGGGCGGGAGGCGATCGGGGTGCCAGAGCTTCGCGAGGCGGAAGTAGGCGTTGCGCGCCGCGTCCGACGGCGCGCCGTCGGGGAGGGCGAGCGCCTCGAAGAAGTCCTCGCTGTCGACCGACTGCGCGCGATGCGCGATGCCCGCGGCGCCGAGGTCCTCGGGGCCGAACGTCGGCATGAGCGAGGCGGTGGTCCGCGGCGCGGACGCCGGCGGTACCGACGGCTGCCCGGGCGACGACGGGACGCGGAACGAGAGCGAGACCGGCACCTCGCCCGAGCCCGCCGACGCCGCCATGCGCGAGCTCGACGGGTGCTTGGACTGCCGGGCCGGGGGACCGGGCGTGAGCACGGTGCGCGGCATTCCGCTGAGCGAGGGCCGCGACGAGGGCGGAGCCGCCGGGGCCTCCGAGATGCGCGGCTGCGAGAGCGGCGCGGAAGGGATGATGCGCTGCGACGAGGGCGGCGACGGCATCATCGTGCCCGCGGGCGCGGGCGCGGGCTCGGCGCACTTCGTGATGATCAGCAGGTAGGCGAGGAGGTCCACGAGGTGCGGGGGAAGCGTGGAGGTTGCACGGATCTGCTTCAGCGTCATCGGACGGAGGAGGAGCGCCTCGCAGATCGCCGCCTCGTCGGGCGTGAAGCCTGCGCTGGTGATCGCGGTCTCGTTTGCGAGGCGCAGCGACATCCCGGCATAGCGGTCGAGCACCGTGCGCACGCCGTCGCGCGGGGCGTTGTCGCGGAGCCCGCGCCACGCGGGCCTGATGGGATCGACCGAGAACGCGGGCTCCTCGGCGGCGGGCCGCGCGTCGTAGAAGGAGAAGATGGCCTCCGGTGCGAAAGCGAAGAGGTGATGGATCTTCCGGCAGATCTGCTCGGCGAGGATGTCGTCGCGCTGGAGCGGCGACAGCGCGCCGCGCTCGACGAGGACCACGCCGTGGAGGCGCTTCGTCCTGGCGATCTCGAGGAGGGTCGCGTCGTGGGTCGCGGTGTCGATCAGACCGAGCTCGTACGCGACCGCGCCGAAATAGGCGATGGGCGGCGTCGTCTTCGCGCCGACGAGGCGGCCGCGCCACAGCTCCAGCGTGCCGCTCCGCTCGCCGGCATCGTTGAGCTCGAGGCGGCCTGAGAGGCGACGATTGCGCGCGTACGCCAGCAAGTGAACGAGCGGGCGATCGGCGAGGGTGCCCATCGCCGCCGGCTGGGCGCATTGTTCCGACGCTTCCCCCATGGGCGCCAGTCTATGGGATCAATCTCGCATGCGCGACCCGCACCGCCATGTCCATGGGTGTGACGCGAGGCACATGCACGCAGGTGCGCTCACGCAAACGCGCGCGTCATTTCCCGACGACGCGACCGATCAAGCGACGAAGTCCGGACCGAACGCCGCTCCCCGCCGGTGCGCCGGGCGCGCTAGCGGGAGCGGAGTCGCGAGAATCGTTGGCGTTCGTGTTCGCGGGGGTGCGACCGGCGGGCACGTGGACAGTCCGCAGACCACCCACGTTCGTGCCCTTGCGCATTTCGTGCAAACGGAGCTCCCGACGCGCCTCGACGTGCTGCGGATCGAGCCGCACCACCTTTCGATGATCGCGGACCGCGGCGTCCGCGCGGCCGAGGCGACTCGCGAGCTGCGCGCGATAGAACAGCGCCCGCACGCACTCGGGATCTCCGGTGATGATCTTGTCGAGCGCGAGCAGCGCTCCCTCGAGCGATTCGTTCGCGGACGAGAGGCCCGCGCCGCAGCTGCACCAGGCGATGACGGCGCGCGCCGTCGGTCCGTCCGAGCCCGCGCTCGAGAGCGCATGCGCGAACGTGTCGGCGGCCTCGAGATCGTTGCGCGCGAGCGCGGCGTCGATGTCGCGCAGCGTGATGCGTCCGCTGCTCGGGCCGTTGCCGCTTCGCTCGGACGGAGGCGCGGAGCCTTCGGTGCCGGACGAGTACGTGGCCCCGTCGCCGCCGCGCTCGGCGGCGCGACGACGCGCCGTCGTGTCGGTGAGGATGCGGTGCGCCTCCCCGAGCTTGACGAACACGTGCTCGCACTCCGAGCGGACCTCGTGGAGCGCGTCGGGGATGCGGTCAGGGTGCCACAGCTTCGCGAGCCGAAAGTAGGCCGCGCGCGCGGCCTCGATCGAGACCGCGCCGCTCAGCCCGAGGACGGCCTTCGGGTCCTCGTTGTCGATCCGGCGCGCGCGGTCGCGCACGCCGTGCACGCCGAGGCCAGCAGGGCCCATGGGCTCGGCGTCCACGCGTACGACCGAGCGCGAGAGCGCTAGCAGGTAGACGAGGAGCCCAGTGCGCTCTGCGCCGAGCGGGCCGGTGAGGAGGATGGCGAGGGTGCTCGGCCGCGCGTGGAGGCGCTCGCAAACGCTGCGCTCCTCGGACGAGAGGCCGAAGCGGTCGAGGCACGCGAGGTTCTTCAGCTGCAGACTGCCCTCGACCTTCACGAGCGCGCGCTTCACGTGCGGCGCGCCCGGTTGCTCGCGTAGCGCGTGCCAGATGGCCTCCCAGGTGTCGATGGTGGGGCTGGCCTCGTCCTCGACGCCTTCGCGGAACGTCCAGGTCGTCTCCTCGGGGAGCGCGAAGATGCGCTCGAGCTCGGCGACGGGCTGCTCGATCAGGCGGCCGCAGCGCAGCGCGAGCGTGTCCACCCGCGAGGCGTGACGGAGCGTGAATGATCCCGACGTGCCGCGATCGCTGGCGCCTGCCAGCAGCACGGCGAGCGGACGGGTCCGCAGCTCGCCGGACAAAGCACTCGACGCCCTCGCCCCCGATTCACCTGTCATGCTCGGGGAAGGAAACGGCCGGGACCGCGCGCTCCTTAAGCGAGCAGGCTCACAGCTCGGCGCGGACCATGACGAACTTGTTGCAGACCGCCTTGTCGGTGAGCTCCTTGTAGCTCTTGCCGTTGACCTCGCCGCGGAGGCCGCCGGTCCGGCTGTGCTCGGTGACGAAGTAGATCACTTTCACGCCCTTCTCCTTCTGCGCCTTGAGCCACGTCTGGAACGTCGCGCCCGAGGACACGAACGCCGGGATGTGGTTGCCGGTATAGAAGTTCTCGCCCTTCCAGTTCATCTGGTAGGCGACGAGCTGCTCTTCGGGGCCCTTGCGATCCTTGTAGTAGGCCTCGATGACCTCGTGCTGACCCCAGTGCGGCGACGTCTTGACCATGTAGACGTCGACGCCCCAGAGCGCCCAGATCACCGCGAACGCGCAGAACGCTGCCACCGCATGGCGGCGCAGCGCGCGCACCGAGAAGCCGAGGACCAGCAGCGCCGCGACGACCGTGAAGCCGCCGAGGATCGCGCTGAAGTCGAGCGACTCCGGCCAGGTGCGCCGGTAGTTGTACGTGAAGAGCTGGAGCAGGCGGATCGCGCCGGGCTGGTCCGCGCCCTCCGGCTTGATGACGAGGTCACGGCCGACGAGCACGATCACGAACGCCGAGAGGACCGCCGCGCCGGCGACCATCAGCTCCTCGTGGCCGCGCCGCCGCGTCTCCTCGATCGCCTCGTCCTCGACCATCACGCTGCCGCGGTAGGGCGTCACGTCGGTGGCGACCGCGGTGCGCGCCTCGTCGCGAGCGTCGCTGCTGCGGAGCGCGAACGCCACGAGCACGGTCAGCGCGAGGCCCACGCCGCCGACCAGGACGGCCATCGTGGT
>JAYTBL010000494.1:0-9859 GCA_043736975.1 Polyangiaceae bacterium | reverse complement strand
ATTTCGTCATGATGAAGTCCTCCTGCAGCTACGCGCCCTGCTGCGCGCGCTGCCGATCACTTCTTCATTGCCGGCGGGGCGAACAAGTTACGTCGCCTACGCTCTCGCACGGCGTCTCGCACGACGTCTCGCTGCCGTTCTCACACGCGAGCTCCTCGCGAGGCACCGCGCTGAACGACGAGTAGAACTGGGTCGTCGCGCCAGCGCGCGACGTGACGAGGGCGCTGAACGCCAGCGGCTGCGCGGTCTCGGTGCACGCGAGCAGCTCCTCGCCGTTCGCGAGCGTCACCAGCGAGGCGCGCGGTCCGCGGTCGTCGCTCGGAGCGCCGCTCACCTCGTCGACCGGCAAGAGCGGCGCTCCGCCGAGCCTCGAGAACGCGACGAACGCGAACAGCGCCGCCGCGCAGGCCGCCGAGGCATGACCGCGGCGCAGCAGGGAAGCGAGCGCCGTACCGCCCCGGCGCACCAGGCGCGTGGCCCCGCGGCGCGCCGGCCCGAGCCGCGAGGCGGTGAGGGACGGGTGCGCGCGCGCGGACGTCGCGTCGGCCACCTCCAGCGTCAGCTGCGCGCGCAGCGCCGCGCCCAGCGCCGCCGAAGGATGCACACTACACAGTTCTCGCTGCGTGAAGAGCGCGCGCTCCTCGCGAACCATCCGCTCCTCGATCCGGCACGGCGTGCACGAGACGACGTGCGCCTGCAGCTCCCGCGCCCGCACCGGCTCGATGGTGCCCAGCACCAGATCCTCGATCTCCATGAGCTCCGAGCACGACATCACTCGGCCTCTCCTCTCTCGTAGTCCGCCATCGTCTCGCGCAGGATCTCCCGCGCCCGGAAGATCTCGACCTTCACCTTGGCCACCGAGAAGCCCATGGTCGTGGCGATCTCCTCGTAGGCGAGCGCGTGGTCGAGCCGGAGGAGCAACATCGCGCGCCGGTCCTCGGAGAGCCGATCCATCGCGGCGCCCACCACGCGCAGCGCCTCGCGGCCGAGCAGCTCGCGCTCGGGGCAGGCCGAGGAGCGCGGCTCCGGGGCATCGCCCTCCTCGTTGCCGTCGGCGACGACCCGCCGGGCGCGATAGCGCGCGCGCCGCAGCTCGAGCGAGACGTTGCGCGCGATCCCGAAGAGCCACGGCGCGACGGAGCGCGAGGCATCGAACGTGTCCTTCTGCCGGAACGCCCGCACGAAGGTCTCCTGCGTGGCATCGGCGGCGAGCGCTGCGTCTCCCAGGAGGTCCCGGAGAAAGCGCAAGATCCGCCCGCCATGCTGGGCATACAGCTCGGAGAACACGTGATCGGCTGCCCGCTCGCGCGCCGCGAGGGGCTCGCGATCCCCAGTGCGCGCGAACGACTCCGGGCGTGCGTCGGCATCGGCCGCGAGGCACGCGAAGTCGACGAGCGAGTCGCGCAGGATCGTCACGTTCCCTCTTGGCCAGCCGCCCCCGGAAGTTACGAACCGGCTGTGCTTTCTTCCGAACCCGCGGATCGGCCAGGAATTCCTGGGAAGCGGTATGCTGCGCCGCGTGGCGGATCGACCTTCTTCTCGGCCCCGGATGAGCTCGGCGTCCCCGGGCGTATCAGGAGACGTGCGCCCGAAGACGAACCCCTGGCCACGCCGCAAGCTGATCCTCTTCAGGTGGGGCAAGCGCCTCGGCCTCGCCGCCGCGCTCTTCACCATCGCCGGGCTGGTATCTGCGTATCTCCTGATCCGACACTACGAGACCGACCTCCCGAGCGTCGCCGAGCTGGAGCGGGGCTATCACCCGTCGCAGGTCACGCGCGTGGTCGCGCGCGACGGAACCATCCTCGCCGAGCTCTTCACCGAGCGCCGCACCATCGTCGGCATCGACGACCTGCCGCCCCACGTGAAGCTCGCGGTCCTCGCCGCCGAGGACGCCAACTTCTACAACCACGAGGGCATCAACTACTTCGGCATCGGGCGCGCGTTCGTCGTGAACCTGCGCTCGGGCCGCACGCGGCAGGGCGGCTCCACCATCACGCAGCAGGTGGTGAAGAACATCCTGCTCGACACGCAGGAGCGCACCTACAAGCGGAAGATGCGCGAGGCCCTGCTCGCGCGGCGCCTCGAGGAGGAGCTGTGCCCGACCTGCGGCACCGACGAGGAGGGCAAGAAGCGCCGCAAGGACAAGATCCTCGAGCTCTATCTCAATCACATCTACTTCGGCTCCGGCCGCTACGGCATCGAGGAGGCCGCGAAGTACAACTTCGGGCACTCCGCCCGCGAGCTCACCGTCGCCGAGGCGGCGATGCTCGCCGGCATCCCCGCGGGCCCCGAGATCTACTCGCCGAAGCGCGATCTCAAGCGCGCGCTCTCGCGCCGGGAGTTCGTGCTCGGCCAGATGCACGCGAAGGGCTTCCTCAACGACGCGCAGCTCGAGGCCGCGAAGGACGAGCCGGTCCGCCTCGCCGCCCTGCACGAGACCGACAGCGAGCTCGCCCCCGAGGCGGTCTCGATCGCGAAGAAGATGCTCCTCGAGCTCGAGCCGGAACGCGCGCCGCGCGGCGGGTTCACCATCACCACCACCATCGATCCGCGCATCCAGGCGGCCACGCGCAAGGCGATCCGCGAGAACCTCCTCGCCTACGACAAGCGCCACGGTCTGGTGGCGCCGATCAAGGCGCCCAGCGTCGCGCTGGCGAAGGGGAAGAAGCCCGCGCCGCCGCCGCCCGCCTTCGACGGCACGCCGGCCTTCGAGTCGCACAAGGTCTTCACCGGCGTGGTCGTCTCCTCGGACGACGTCGCCGGCACGCTCGACGTCCGCGTGGGTACGGTGCACGGCTCGGTGAAGCTTGTAGACTACAAGCGTTACAACCCCGGCGGCCTCCCCGCCAGCCAGTTCGCCGAGGTGGGCGCGCGCCTGCGCGTCAGCCTCCTCGCGCCGGTGCCGAACGTGGCGCCAGGCGGCGAAGGCAAGGCCACGCCCATCAGCAAGGTGCCGCTCCGGCTCGAGCTCGGCCCCGAGTCGGCGGCGGTGGTGCTCGACGTGCGCACGCGCCAGGTCCTCGCCCTCGCCGGCAACTACGAGGGCGCCGCGGGCGGCCTCGATCGCGCAACCCAGTCGCGCCGCCAGCCCGGCTCGACCTTCAAGCCGATCCTCTATTCGTACGCCATCCACTCGCGCATCTACACGCCCTCGACGCTGGTCGAGGTGCAGCCCACGGTGTTCCCCGGCAACTACAAGCCCGGCAACTACGAGGGCTGGACGGGCACCGATCCCCTGCGCCTGCGCGAGGTGCTCGCGAACTCGGTCAATGTGGGCGCCATTCACGTGCTCGAGGACGTGGGCCCGGCGAGCGTCGTCGACTGGGCGAAGGCGCTCGGCATCACGTCGGTGCTGAAGCCCGATCTCTCGCTCGGCCTCGGCTCCTACGAGGTGCATCCCATCGAGCTCGCCGGCGCGTACGCCACGTTCGCCGCGGGCGGCATGTACGAGGAGCCGCGCATCGTGACGCGCATCGTCGGGCCCGACGGCAAGGACGTCGAGCTGAAGAATCCTCCGCCGCCGCGCCGCGTGCTCGATCCCGCGGAGGCCTACGTGACGACCAGCCTTCTCCAGAGCGTCATCGACCACGGCACGGGCACGAAGGCGAAGAGCCTGGGGCGCCCCGTCGCCGGCAAGACCGGCACCAGCAACGACTCCAAGGACACCTGGTTCTCGGGCTACTCGACCGAGATCGCGAGCGTCGTATGGGTCGGCTACGATGACAACAAGCCGCTCGGCTCGGGAGAGACGGGCGCGTCGACCGCGCTGCCCGCCTGGATTGCACTGATGAAGGCCGCTCACGAGAACAAGCCCCGCGCGGAGTTTCCGAGGCCGCCGGGAGTGGTCACGATCTCCATCGACCCCAAGACCGGCAAGCGCGCGAGCAGCGAGGAGGGCGCGATCGACGAGGTGTTCCTCGAGGGAACGGAGCCGACCGAGGCGACCGAGCCGAGGGACGACGGAGGCGCGCTCGCGCCGCTGCCCGCGAGCGGTGTGGCCGCGACCATCGCCGTCGACGCCGGCGAGGCGCCGTGAGGTCTACCATCGTCGCGGTCGTCGCCTGGGCGCTCACGATCGGCGGCAGCGCGCAGGCCCAGACCGCCGACAAGAGGGCCCCGGCGCCGCCGCCCACCGCACCCGCGCCCGCCGCGCCGCTGCACGGCGGCGCGCTCCTCCACGTCAGCGCGGAGATCGCGCAGGGCATCGGGCAGATCCCGGCCGGCGCGATCGTCGTGGCCTCGGCGATCGCCAGCGACATCCCCGCGCCCAAGGGCGACGAGCTCGCGGTGCGCATCGCCGCGCAGGTCGCCGGCAAGATCGGCGTCGCGAAGGCGCACGGGCAGCCTGTAGCGCTCGCGGTCGCGCGCGGCGTCTCCGGTCGCGCGGCCTCGCTCGTCTATCTCCAGCTCGAGATCGCGAAGGGCGAGCTGCGCGTCACCGCCGATCTGTACCCGGTGGTGTCGAACGGCTGGGAGCGCCTGCGCAACCCGGTACCCGGCCCGCGCGCGCACGCCTTCGCGATGGCCCCGCTCGACGCCGAGGTCCGCGGCTTCCTCACGCCCGTGCTCCTCGAGCAGGCGACCATCCACAAGGTCCGCCACGAGGAGGGCGAGGTGGTGGCGGTCGGCTGCGGCGACGTCGACGGCGACGGCGGCAACGAGCTGGTGCTCGTCACCCGGCTGCGCGTGAGCATCGCCAAGCTCCGCGGGGGCAAGCTGGTCGTGCAGCGCACCGCGCTGTGGAACAGCATCGCTTCGCGCGTGCCAGTGCCGATGCGCGAGCCGATCGGCTCGGTGCTCGTGTCGCCCCCAGGCCATCGCGGAGAGATCCTCCTCGGCAGCACCGATCGCGGCGGCGTCGTCGTCGATGCGTCGCTGGTCGCGAAACGGCAGCTCACCGGACTGCCGGTCCCGGGCGGCGACGGCGACGCGTGCACCATCGCGAGCGCCGACGCGAGCGCCTTCGAGGGCAACGCCATCGCGTGTGACGCGCCGCCTCCGCCCGAGAGGCCTGCGGCGCCGGTGAAGGGCAAGAGCACGCGGGTCGAGCCAGTGGTGATGTTCACGGCGCCCGTCGCCCGCTACGACGCCGTGGCGGCCCTCGATGCCGTCGGCCGCGACGGCACCATCGCGCAGATCCTCGCGGTGCGCGAGCCGAGCGGCCGGCTGCGGCTACGCCGTCAGGACCCGGGCGGCGGACGCCCCGTCGAGGCCACGCTCGAGGGCGTCGGCGCGCAGCTCGCGCTCGTCGACCTCGATCTCGACGGCATCCCCGAGATCGTGACCACCTCCGACACGTCGGACGAGCTCCTGCTCGTCTCGAGCTTCGCGCGCGGCCTGGTCACGCCGCGCCTGCGCTTCCCCGCGCGCGACGGCGTGCGCGCGATCGGAGTCTGTCCGCCCGAGGAGAAGGGCCTCCCGGGCCTCGTAGCCGTGGTCGGCAACGAGGTGTGGCTTGTCCGCTGAGCACGCCCCCCTCTCGCGGCGACGCCTCCTGAACGCCGCGACCGCGCTGGGAATCGGCGCCGCCATCGGCGCGCCCTCGAGCGCGCACGCGCGTGGCCGCACGCCGGTCGGCGGTCGCATCTCACTGCGCCTCCCCTGGCCGGTAACGAGCCTCGATCCGCATCGCCTCGAGGACGCCACCGCCGCCATCTTCGGGGACGCGCTCTTCGACACGCTCTACGCGCGCGACGAGTCCGCGGCGTTCGTCCCGTCGCTCGCCGACAGCGAGCCCGAGCCCGAGGGCGCGAACCTGCGCGTGCGGGTCCGCGCCGGGCTCCGCACCGCGAAGGGCCGCGCGTTCGAGCCCCGCGACGCGGCGACGGCGATCGCGCGATCGCGCGCGCTCGGGGGCCGCGCCTGGCTCGCCGACATCCCTGCGCCGCGCATCGACGGTCGCTCGCTGGTCTTCGCGATGCGCGACGCCGGTCGGCTGGTGCGCGCGCTCGCGTCGCCGATCGTGGCGATGGTGCCGGGCGGGTTTGCGCCCGAGGCGCCCGACGGCACCGGCCCCATGAAGGCCACGACGCGCGGCGACGCGCTCGTCCTCGCGCGCAACCCGCTGGCCGCGCGCGGCCCTTCGTACCTCGAGGAGGTGGTGGTCTCACCCGCGCCCGACCTCGCGGCCTCGCTCCGCGCCTTCGAGAGCGGCACCGACGACCTCGGCTGGCTGGGATCCGGCCTCCACGAGCCTCGTCCGGGGTCGAAGCCCTTCGATCTGGGCGCCGCCGCGTGGGCGGTGCTGTTCACCGGCAAGGACGCGACGACCTGGGACGCGCCCGGCGTCGCGCAGCGCATCTGCGACGGCATCCCGCCCGCGCGCCTCTCCTATCTCGCGCTCGGCGCCGCGTGGACCACCGAGCCCGAGCAAGGCTGGGGCGGCCCGCCATCGAGCCTCCACGTGCGCGACGATGCGCCGTGGCTCGTCGAGCTCGCGAAGGCCATCGCTGCCACGATCTCGCGACCTTCGCACGAGATCACCGCGCGGCCCATTCCCAACGCCGAGCTCGTGCAGCGCCGCGCGGCGCGCAACTACACCCTCGCCCTCGACGTCGTGCGGCCCATCGCGACCGGCAGCTTCGCGGCCATGGTGGCGCTCGCGACCGCTGACAACTCGGGCCGCGCGACCGAGCTGGTGCAGCGCCCACCGAAGCTCGGCGAGATCCCGGCGCGCACGCTGACACGCACGCTTCGCTGCGGCGTGGTCGGTGAGATCCGCGTGCAGGGCGGCCGCGCCGCCGAGGTGCAGCTGGTCGCGAGCCCGCTCGGCCCCGGCTTCGATCTCGGCGCGACCACCCGCGCGCGCTCTCGCTAGCTGCGCTGCGCGGTTGCGGAGCTGCGGAGGGGAGGTGGGCGTGTCACCACCGCGCCGCCGGCGGGCTTCCCGCTTGCTGCCGAGCCGATCAGGGGACGGCCTGGATCCCGCCGAACATCGTTCCCTGGTGGAAGACGCACTCGTAGCCGTAGGTCCCAGCGGTGGTCATCGTCACGGCCAGCGAGTCGCCGCTGTTGGTCAGCGCCGGGATGGGGGTGGGCGTGTCACCGCCGCTCGGGCGCAGCGGATGGAGGGTGAAGCTGCCCTTGAAGGTCACCAACGCGCCGACCTTCACCTTGAGACAATGGTTCGTGTACTGGTCCGTTCCCGGTACCGTGGGGAAGCCGACCTCGAGGGGCGTGGTGGTGGCCGTGTTGTCACCGCCAGCGTCACCGGCGGCCGCCGAGAGCTGAGCCGCGGTGCAGCGGATGGGAAGCACGGCCTGATCGGGCGGCGCATCGACGACGCTCGCGTCGCCCGCTTCGCTCGTGGTCGCGGCCTCGTTCGCGACCGCGGGCTTCGGCCCGGGCGCGGTGTAGTCGTCGTTCGCGCAGGCGTAGAGCGCGAGCGGGACGGCGATCGAGGCGAGCACGAAACCGAAGGATCGACGCATGATCGAGGGCATATCACACGTGAATGTCCGCTCGCCGCCGGGCGTTGTGCCTTCATGCCCCTCCTGCCCAAAGCCGGATAGCCTGACGGCAGCTCCCCGTGCGTCTCGCCCCTCGCCTCGCGCTCACCTTCGGTCTCCTCGCGGCGGTCTCCACCGCCGGCGTCGGCCTGGCGGTGCGCGAGCGGCTCGCGGCGAAGGAGACAGTGCGCTTCCAGAAGGAGGTCAGCGCCATCTGTGATCGCGCCACCGAGGAGATCCAGCGTCAGGCCGAGACCGATCAGGCGCTGATCGGCGGCGCGTGCGAGAGCGGGTTCCTGGTCGACCTCGTGGGGTCTTCGCTCGACCGCGGCGATCTCGACGAGCGCCGCACCGGCTTCTCGCAGATGGTGATCACCGAGCGCCGCGCGTTCGACGTCGACGAGCTGGTGCTCGGCGTCGAGGGCGGCGACATCATCGGCGCGAGCCCGACGTCGCTCCTCGGGCTGCCCGCGAAGGACGTGGAGACGCTGGTGCGCGGCCAGTCGGGCCACTTCACGATCCGCACCTCGGGGACCCCCGCGCTGGTGACGCGCTGCACGAAGCGCTCGGTGCGCGGCCACATCGTCGGGCTGGTGGGCGCGCGGCACGTCGATCCCGTGCTCGATCGGCTGGCGCGCACGCTCGACGTCGCGGTGCAGCCGTCGTGGGCGCGGCCGATCGTGCCGGGCGCGGAGGAGGAGCCCGGAAGGAAGGGCAAAGGCGGCAAGGCGGGGAAGCCGAAGCCCGCCTCGCCCCGCCCCAGCGCCGCGCCCAGCGCGAGCGCGGCTGCGACCGCGCCGCGCCCGCCGACGACCGCGCTCGCGCGCGCCTCTTGCCGCTTCAAGGACGACGACGGCGTCGTGCTCGCCTTCGACGTCCTCAAGTCGACCAAGGAGCTCGATGACAACCTCAAAGACGTCGACACCACGGTCGGGCTGTACGCCGCGATCTCCGCGGCGGTGGCGTTCATCGTCGCCGTCTTCCTCGCGCGCAGCCTCGGCCGGCCGCTCTCCATCCTCGCCACCGAGGCCGGCAAGGTCGCCGCGGGCGACGCCCGCCCCATCCAGGCCCGCGGCTCCGGCGAGGTGAGCGAGCTCGCCTCCGCGTTCGATCGCATGATCCAGGATCTCGCGGTCACGCGCCGGCGCCTCGCCGCGGCAAGCCGGGTCGCCGCGTGGCGCGAGGTGGCGCGACGCGTGGCCCACGAGGTGAAGAATCCGCTCGCGCCCATCCGCGCCGCGGTCGAGACGCTTCGCCGCCTGCGCGCCCGCGACGACCCGCGCTTCGACGACTACTTCGACGAGGCCACGCGCACCGTGCTCGACGAGGTGCATCGCATCGCGAACATCGTCACCGAGTTCACGCGCTTCGCGCGCCTCCCGCAGCCCCGTCCGCAGGACATGGACGTGGAGGAGGTGGCGCGCCACGTCGTGCAGATCCACCTGCCCTCGGCAGGCGAGAGCTCGCTCGCGTTCGTCGCGCAGCGCCGCGCGCCATCGGTGCGAGCCGATCGCGATCAGGTCATCCAGGTCCTCACCAACCTGGTCCAGAACGCGCTCGAGGCGGTAAAGGGAGTACCGGGCGGCGCAGTGAGCGTCTCCACCGACACCGATGGCCACTACGCCGCGTTCTCGGTGGCCGACAACGGTCCGGGCATCGCGCCCGAGATCGCGGGCCGCCTCTTCGAGCCCTATGCCACGACGAAGGCCACCGGCACGGGCCTCGGGCTCGCCATCGCGCAGCGCATCGCGCTCGAGCACAACGGCGAGCTCTCTTACATCGGCCCGTCGGCGAACGGCCGCGGCGCGGTGTTCCGCCTCCTGCTCCCGGTCGAGGGCCCCCCTCCGATGAGCGAGGTCCCGACCTCCGACTCGCAATGACCACTGGTACCGCCCGGCAGAAGTACGGCCAGATTCCGAGCATGACTTGGGCCGATAGGACCGTGGAGACGTGGTCGTGGTCGTGGTCGTGGTCGTGGACCTTGACCTGAACGTGAACGTGGAGCTGGACGGGCACGGGCACTTTGACGATCCCGCGATGACGAAGGGAACGGAGCCCGCGAGCGGCCGAACGGGGAGGCATGCTGAGCTTCCAACGTCTCGACGTCTATCAGCGCGCTCGTTGGCGATGTCGTCGCAGAGCTACCGAGAGGCCATGCCGAACGCAGCGATCAGCTCGTCCGCGCAGCAGAATCCGTCGTCCGCAACATCGCCGAAGGGGCGGGTCGCTGGTCGGATGCCGACAGCGTCAAGCACTACAAGATCGCTCGCGGGGAGGCGATGGAATGCGCGGCTTCCCTCGACGTCATGCGCCTACGGAAGCTCGTCGCACCTCCGCAGTACCATCAAGGTATTTGCCTTCTCGAAGCCGTCGTCGCCATGCTGACCAAGATGTTCTGAGCGTCAACGTCC
>JAYTBL010000493.1:0-9863 GCA_043736975.1 Polyangiaceae bacterium | reverse complement strand
CGAACCGCGACGAGCCCTCCACGGTCACGCGTCTCCGTGAGGACGGCACCATCGAGCACGTCATCCGTGACGCGGGGATCCAGATCGTGGGCGCGGGTGCATCGACGTGCGCCACGCGAAAGCCGAAGAAGGAACGCCCGAGCGCGGAGGCGCCGGCCGGCGCGGAGACGCCGAAAGCCGAGGCGCGGCCTCCGGCCGACCCACCGCAGCCCGCCCCGGCACAGGCCGCAGCGGTGCCCTTCTCCAGGCTCCCGCGGCTTCCGCCATCGAACCCGAAGGTCGCGCCGCCGAAGCGGAAGCTGCCCGAGGTGAGCTCACGACCCCGACGGTGATTGGCCCATGCGGCTCGGGCCCGAGGCACGGACCTCGCGGGCGTGTCAGCGCTCTCCTACCAGAGGCGCTCGCCTTCGGTGGCGATCCACGTACGCCACAGGTCGCTCCGCTCGTAGCCTTCCTTCACGCGCTCGTAGGGGCTCGCGCCTTTGGGGATCGCCCCGCCCGCCGAGCCGCGGACCGTACCGATGATCTGGCCGGCGCACACCAGCGGGCCGCCCGAGTCGCCGCTGCTGGCGATGCCCGTGCCGCGCACCGTCACGAGCTCGGTGGGGCCGACCATGGCGACGCTGCTGGTCGCGGAGCGACGCGAGCCGAACGTGGCCTTCTGGTCGGCGCCCAGGTGCGCGCCGAAGCCGACCGCCGTGCAGCTCTGGCCGACGTACGGCGAGACGAACTGCCATACCTCGACGATCGAGCGATCGACGACCGGAAGCGGCGCGACGTCGTGGATCGGCTCCGCGAGGCGAACCAGCGCGACGTCGATCGCGTCGGTGCCGGGGCAGCCGAACGACCTCGGCCGGTCGTAGCAAGGATGGACGATGATCTGCGCGACCGCGACCGAGCGGAGGTTCGCGAGGGTCGGCGCGCTGCCGGCTGGCGGCGAGCCGAAGTAGAACTTCGTCGGATTTCCCTTCGCCACGTGCGCCGCGGTGAGCACCATCGTCGGCGAGATCAGCGAGCCGGTGCCGAAGTTGCCGCTCTTGAAGTGGAGCATCCCCACCGCCGGCCAGCTCGTCTCGGACTGACCGCCGAGGATCGCGTCCTCGGTCGACCCGGGCGCGGGCTCCTCGGCCGCCGGTGCCGCGCACCCCGCGATCGCCCCCGCGAGCAGCAGCGAGCCGAGGACGCGCAGCGCTGGTTCCGTCGAGACAGGCATCATTCAGCGTGATCGCAATCGACGTGCCGGACCGCGACGCCGGGTCGGATGGCGCTTTTGTGGGCAAATGTGAGCTGTGGCGGCCAAGTCGCGGCGATCGCAGCCCTTTACAGTGCAAAGGGGAATGGACAGGTGATCCAGTCCCCGCGCCGGCGTACTAGTCTCCGCCGGCCCCCGATGACCGTCCTCGCCGCTCTCGATGTCAGCAAGGCGTTCGGCGACCGCCAGCTCCTCAAGGGCGTCTCCATCACCCTCGAGGACGGCGAGCGCGTGGGCGTGGTCGGCCGCAACGGCGCCGGCAAGAGCACGTTCGCGAAGATCCTCGCGGGCGCCGAGACGCCCGACACCGGGAGCGTCGCCACGAGGCGCGGCGCACGCGTCGCGTACCTCGCGCAGGAGCCGACGCTCGATCCCGACAGCACCGTGCGCCAGTCCGTCGAGGAGGGCCTCGAGACCTGGGTGGTCGCCCGGCGCCGCCACGAGGCCATCACCGAGCAGATCGGCGCGGAGGCCCACGCGAGCGAAGCGCTCCTCGCCGAGCAGGTCGATTCGGCAGCGGAGGTCGAGCGCCTCGGCGGCTGGGAACGCTCGCACGAGGTCGACCGCGTCCTCGCCCATCTCGGGATCATGGACGTCGTCGATCGGACCACCGGGACGCTGAGCGGCGGGCAGCGGCGACGCGTCGCGCTCGCGCGCGTGCTGGTGAGCGCGCCCGACGTCATGCTTCTCGACGAGCCGACCAACCATCTCGACGCCGACACCATCGACTGGCTCGAGCGTTACCTCGTGGAGTCGTTCCGCGGGACGGTGCTGCTCGTCACCCACGATCGCTGGCTGCTCGATCGCGTCGCCGATCGCACGCTCGAGGTGGAGAGCGGGAACGTCCACTCCTACGACGGCGGCTACGCGGATTTCCTGGCCGCGAAGGCCGAGCGCATGGCCCTGCAGGAGCGCACCGAGCGCAACCGGAAGAACTTCCTCCGCACCGAGCTCGAGTGGCTCAGTCGCCAGCCGAAGGCGCGCAGCACGAAGCAGAAGTCGCGCATCGGCCGGGCCGAGGCGGCGCGCGACATCGAGCGCCCGCCCGAGGAGATGCAGGTCGAGCTCTCGGCGCAGGTGACCGACGCGGGACGCGCGGTCATCGATCTCAAGAACGTCGGGCTCAAGGTGCCCGGCGGTGATCGCTGGCTGCTGAGAAACTTCGATCTCGCGATGACCACCGGTGACCGCCTCGGTATCCTCGGGCCGAACGGCGCCGGCAAGACCACGCTGCTGCGCGCGATCCTGGGCGAGACCTCGTTCGCCGAGGGCGAGATGCAGCTCGGTCGGCGGATCCGTCTCGGCTACCTCGATCAGCAGCGCGCTGCCCTCGAGCTCGACGTCACGGTCTTCGACACCGTCGCTGCCGCGGTGCCTTCGGTCGACAAGGAGCGTATCGATCCGCGCTCCTACCTCGAGCGCTTCGCGTTCGACGGCAACATGCAGAAGAAGAAGGTCGCGGCGCTCTCCGGCGGCGAACGCGCGCGCCTCGCGCTGGCGCGGCTGCTCGCCTCGGCGGCCAACCTGCTGCTGCTCGACGAGCCGTCCAACGATCTCGACACCGACACCCTGAGCGCGCTCGAGGACTTCCTCTCGACCTACGAAGGCTCGCTCCTCGTCGTCACGCACGACCGCTACCTGCTGGATCGCGTAACCACCGGCATCCTCTGTTTCGAGGGCGACGGGCGCGTCACCCGCTACGCCGGCGCCTATCAGGCCTACGCCAACGCACGCGCACGTGAGGCCGACGCCCGTCGCGACGCCGCGCGCGCGACCGCCGCCGCGAAGCAAGAGGAGAAGCCGCGCACGTCAGCCAAGGCGAAGGCGGCGCTCTCGAAGAACGAGCAGAAGGAGCTCGACGGCATCATGGACAAGATCGACGAGGCCGAGCAGGCCGCGGTCGCTGTCGAGGCCGAGCTCGCCGATCCCGCGCTCTACGCCGGCGGCCTGGAGAGCGCCAAGGTCCCTGCCATCCGCGCGCGCCTCGATGCCGCCAAGGCCCTCGCCGCAAGGCTCACCGCCCGCTGGGAAGAGCTCGAAGCAAAGAAGTCGGCGTAGCTCAGTCGCGGAGGTTGGGGCGCACGATCTCCACGAACGCACGCACCGTGGGCCGTTCCCACTGCGCCTCCGCCCACTCCTTGATGCCGCTCGGCACCGGGTCGCCATTGACGATCAGGCGATGCAGCGCGAACGCGAGCTCGGAGTCGAGGATCGACCACTCGGCGAAGAGGTGCGGGTGACCCGCGCGGATCATCCGGCCCGCCACCTCCACCAGCTTCTTCGCGGAGAGCAGCGCGGCGTCGGTGAGCGGCGTGGTGTTGCGGTCGTAGAAGATCGTGTGCGTCGATCGCTCGGCGCGCAGGGCGAGCGTCTCGTCGCTGCGCAGCCAAGACATGAGCTGGCGACAGCGCGCGCGATCGGCCGCCGATGCGGGTAGCACGCGCCTGTCGGGGAACGTCTCCTCGAGGTACTCGATGATCGCGCTGGACTCGCCGAGCCCGAGCCCGTCGTGGATGAGCGTGGGCACCCGCCCGGTGATGGTCTTGTTGAGGTAAGGCGCGGTGGAGGTCTCGCCCTGGCGGTGGTCGAGCGCCGCCGACTCGAACGCGAGGCCCTTCTCGCGGAGCGTGACGAACACCGCGAACACGTAGGGGCTCACCCAGTGCGGCTCGACGTGGAGCAGGAGCGCCATGTCAGAACGATCCGGCGCAGCCGAGCGAGCCGCCACCGCCCAGCACCGCAGGGGCGCAGGCGAAGCGCACCTTGGCCGGCGCCTTGGCCTCCCGGCTCGGCGCCGTCGCCACCAGCGTGAGCCCGCCGACCGCGAAGATGCCGCCGCCCACGAGGGTGACGATCGAGATCGTGAGCCATGTCTTCGAGGATTCCGCCTTGTCGACGCACTCCGGCGATTGATCGGCGCCCACGCCCGGGCAGCGGATGTTGTAGTCGTCGACGTAGCCCTTGCGGACGAGGAAGCCGACGCCGCCGGTCGCCATGAGCGCGGCGCCGGCGCCGCTGAACACCCAGCCGAGGAGCCGCTGCCCGCGCCCCGGGTCCGCCGCGGTCGGTGGCGTGCCCGCAGAGCCAGGGACCGGGCCGCCTGCGACCGGGACCTTCACCGCCTCGAGCTGCACGAGCGTCACCGTCTCGCGCGCCACGCCGCCGGCCGGGATCTCCAAGCTGCGCGTGGTGGGATGAAAGCCCTCCTTGCGGATCTCGAGCGTACGCCGGCCCGCCTCGACGCGGAACGGCGCCGCCACGGGCAGGAGGCCCAGGTGCACGCCGTCGAGCATGACGTCTGCGCCTTCCGTCCCGCGCACCTCGAGCGTGCCGAGGCGACGCCGCACCGTCGCGAGCGCGCCCTCGAGCGCGCCGCGGTTCTTGGCGATCCAGGCGTCGTCGACGGCGCCGAGCGCGAGCACCAGATCCGCCTCGGCCGCGACCCAAAGGCCCAGCGCCTGCTCCGCGACGCCGACCTGCGCGCGCGCGCGTGGCGAGGGGGACTTCGCGAGCGCGCGCTTGAAGAGCGCGAGGGCCTCGTCGTCCTTGCCGTGCTCGCGGAGCTCGATGCCCCTGGCGATCAGGCCATCGGCCTCGACCTGTTCAGGGTCGGCGAGCGCGGTGCGCGGCGCCGCGCACAGGGACGCGGCGAGCAGGATCGCCAGGGAGAGACGGCCAGTACGAGGGAGAACGCGGAGCACGCGCCTCTCATGCTACTCGGTCTTTCCCTGCGCTAATGCAGGATCGGCGCGCCGTTGGGCGAGACCGGATGCGCGACGGGGTCGGCCGGCTTCGCCTCGGGCGGACGCGGCACGGCGCTCGCCTCGGGCGGACGCGGCGCCCCGCTCGCGACCTCGGCGCGCACCGTGCCGCTCTGCCGAGGCAGCTTGCCGGTCGAGAGGAGCCGGGCCGCGACCGAGGCCGAGGTCGCCGGCAGCGGCGCCCTCGCCGCCAAGGTGGCCGAGGCGGGCGAGGAAGGCAAGGTGGGCGGCGGCGCGGCCGGCGCGGCCACGAGGACGGTGGCGGTCGCGGCGGCCACCGCCGGCGCCTCGGGCGAAGCGGCCGGGGCGACGACGCTCCCGCGGCTCGCGCCGGCGGCGGCGGGCGAAGGCCCCGAGCCGCGGCCGAGGAACAGACCGCCCGCAGCAGCAGCAGCGGCGGCTGCGACCACGATTGCCGCCACGACGCCGGTCGAGAACGAACGCGGACGGCTCTCCACGCCGCCGCGCCGCCGCTGACCGGACGTGGAGTCCGCCCAGCTCGAGCTCGTCGAAACGAGCGGCCCCGCGGGGTTCGACTTCTCGTGCGCCGCCGATCGCTCGAGGATCTCCGGGGGTATCACGGTGTCGACGCTCACGAGCGTCGCCGGGCCAGTGGCATCGGCCACGTTCGCGAACGGCCCGTCGTTCTGCGAGTCCTGGGTATCCTCGAAGGAGCGCCAGGGACGCACGAGGCCGCCCTGCTTGGCGCTGCGCGAGAACGGCTCGAGCGCAGCGGCGAGCGCCGACACGTTGTGGAATCGCGCCTCGGGATCCTTCGCGAGGCAGCGCATCACGATCGCGACCAGCGCGGGATCGAGCGCGGGCCGGAGCGCGAGGAGCTCAGCGGGCTGCTCGTTGACGACGCGGATGCAGACCTCGGTGACCGTCTCGCCGTCGAAGGGAAGCTGGCCGCCGAGGAGCTCGAAGAGGATGACGCCGAGCGCCCAGATGTCGCTCCGGACCTCCGCGGTGCGGGCAGAGCGCATCTGCTCGGGCGCCATGTAGAGCGGCGAGCCGATGATGGCCGCCGAGTCGGTGAGCGAGAGCTGCCCGGCAGCGAGCGGCCCGATGGCCTTGGCGATGCCGAAATCGAGGACCTTCACCAGCGGCGTGCCGTTGAGGCGCCGCGTGACGAAGAGGTTCTGGGGCTTGAGGTCGCGATGGACGATCCCCGCGGCGTGGGCCTCGACCAGCGCCTCGCAGGCCTGGAGCAGGTACTCCACGGCGTCGGCGACGGGCAGCGAGCCCTTTTGCTTGCTCAGCTTCGCGAGGTCCATGCCCTCGAGGAGCTCGAGGACCATGAACGGGCGGTCCTCGCCGTCACGCCCCACGTCGTAAACGCGCGCCACGTGCTCGCTCTTCAAGCGCACCGCCGCGCGCGCCTCGCGCATGAAGCGCTCGACGTTGCCCGCTCCGGCCAGCGCTTGAGGGAGGATGAACTTCAGCGCGACGAGCTGGTCGAGCTCCAGGTGCGTGGCCGCGACCACCACGCCCATGCCCCCGGAGCCGAGCACGCGCTCGACGCGGTACTTCCCGGCGACGATATCGCCAATGGAAACGGGGGATTTCGAGGTTTCCGGGTCAGACATCGGGCAGGCGCGAGCGAGCGTAGCACGCAGTCAGCGAGGTGCCAGACGTGAGCCGGGCCCGCGATATTCAGTCGGTCACGGACATTCGTTGCCGAGCGGCGGGTCCGGGTTGCAGTAGACGAACCCTCCCCCCTTCGTCTGCGTGACGAGGACGATGGTGTCCGCACGGACGGCGGCGGCGATGGTGGGCCAGACCCGGCCGACCGCATCGGTAGCGGCCTTGTCGACCGAGAAGACGTGGAGGATCTGCTTCACCCAGCGATCCGCGGGGAGGACGCGCTGGCTGCTGCGAACCACGCCTTCGAGCTTCTTCTCGAGGAGCGCCTTGAGCTCGGGGTCGGTCAGGGGCTGGGTGGCTGGCTTGTAGGCGCGGGTGACGCTGACGCCGACCTTCTTGCCGGCGATCTCGACCGAGAGATCCGTGATCGTGTTCGCGCCGCTGTCGTCCGGCGGCTGGTAGGCGATCTGCGTCTCGGTCTTGAGCAGCTTCGCGCCCTCGCAGAAGCGGAGCACCTCGTAGCTCAGGACCTCGGACTCGGTGGAGCTGCCGCCCGCGTTCGTGCTGTCGAAGAGCGTCTGCCCGCCGGGCGAGAGCGAGGCGCGGTCATACGTCTCTCCGGCCACGAACACGAGGAGGTTGTTCTCGAGCGAGGGCGTGGCCAGCGCGAGCTGGTTCTCGAGCATGCCGCACGAGCCCGACGCGAGCGTGCCCAGGATGTCACCGTTGCCCGACGGCACGCCACCGTCGGCGTCCTCCGGCAGGCTCGCGTCCTCGGGGGCGCCGCCCTCGGTCCCGGGCGGCGCGCCGGACTCGGGGACGCCGGGGACGTCGAGCGGCGCGGAGGAGCTGCTCGACGACGAGCACGCTGCCGCCCCCGCGAAGGCGAGCACATAAAACAGGACCGCAGGCCAGGCGCGTCGCATGCCGGCGTTTCTTTAGCAGGTCCCTCCTTCCGTGCACGCCCCGACTCGTGCGAGAGGTAGGCCGTGCCTGCCCTTC
The DNA here is from genome assembly GCA_043736975.1 of Polyangiaceae bacterium. Classification (GTDB taxonomy): domain Bacteria; phylum Myxococcota_A; class Polyangia; order Polyangiales; family Polyangiaceae; genus Labilithrix. Next base: position 2,261 of record JAYTBL010000493.1, on the reverse strand, counting down.
GCGGATCCCTCACCTATGCGCGCTTCTTCGTGGACGGCGACGTCCCCGAGGACTTTCGCGAGAAGTACATGCGTGCCATCCGGCTGCGAGCGATGAAGCCGCTCCAACCCGACGACGAGGAGCTCGAACGCTCCGGCTGGTGCAAGGTCGGCGAGCCGTTCGAGATCGAGCTGCGCTACGAGGATGTATTCTACAACGAGTACGTCAACCTCGGGCTGCGCACCGACAAGTGGCGGCTCCCGGCGAGCATGCTGAAGCAGCGCGTGCGCGAGGCCGAGGCCGCGTACCTCGAGAAGAAGGGGCGCGAGCGGCTGGGGCGCGCCGAGAAGACCGAGCTGAAGGAGATGGTCGCGCGCAAGCTGCGCAAGCAGACCTCCCCGGCGACGCGCATGATCGACGTCTCGTGGTCGATGAACGAGGGCGTGGTGCGCTTCTTCAGCCACGCCGAGAAGGCGGGCGCGCAGATGATGGAGATCTTCACCAAGACGTTCGGCCTCCGGCTCGTCCCCGAGGCCCCCTACACCCTCGCGACGCGCCTCGGCCTTTCCAAGGCCCAGGAGAGCTCCTGGGAAGCGCTGGAGATGATCCTGCTCGAGAAGGAGGAGGCGTGATGGAGGCCTTCGAACGCAACGAGCTGCGCCGCTTCGTCGGTCGCGAGCTGCTCCTCTGGCTGTGGTTCGAGTCGGAGCTCTTCGAGGGCACGCTCGAGACCAAGGCGCACGGCTCGTTCGGGCTGTGGCTCGAGGGGCGCCTGGTGATGTCCCAGGGCCAGGAAGCGACCACCATCAAGGGATCGCAGCCCGGCAACCATCGCGAGGCGAAGGAGGCGCTGCTGCGCGGCAAGCTGCCCGACGTCGCGGCGCTCCACCTCTCGTGGAGCGAGCAGGACGCGATGTTCACGCTCAAGGCCGAGAGCCTCGCCATCGCGGGCCTCAAGCTGCCGCGCAAGGGCGGCGAGAAGACCCCCGGCGACGCACCGGGCGCGGTGGCCTCGCTCGTGCGCGTCGACGGACCGGTGAAGCGCGCCCGCCCGAAGAAGCGCGGCAACAGCGCGGCCGACGTCGCCGCGTTCGAGAGCGACGAGGCGCACGAGGACTTCTACGAGCGCATGACGGTGACGCGCGAGATCGAGGGCATCCTCGAGGCGCTCTACCGCGACTTCCTCACGCTGCGGCTCGGTCCCACCTGGGACGCGGTGATGGTCCCGGCCCTCGAGGCCTGGTCCTCGGGCGAGGAGGTCGACGCCGAGGCCTACGCGAAAGCGCGCGCCAAGGCGCTCGGATCCGCGCGGATCCGCTAGCATCGAAGGGCGTCGGGGGCCCCGCGACAGTACGAAGAGGACGCGCCGACCCAGGTCGACAACGTCGGTTCGGCGACCGGGCCGACCGACGGCGGCGCTTCGTCGCGTGGCAGCGCCAGCTCGCTCGTGACCGCGCGCGAGACGCTCGGCTTCCAGGAGATCCAGCGCACGCGGGTCTTCATGCGCATCGCCATCGCGCTGGCCGTGGCGCAAGCGTGGGCGCTTCCGTTCGTGGGCGGCGACCGGATCGCGAAGGCGGTGCTCGCGTTCGCGGTGGTGCTCGTGGTGGCGGTGTGCGGGCGCCTCCTCTTGCTCCTGCGCGACGAAGCGGGCTACTCGACGACGCGCGCCGTCGTCGCCGCGTACGCCACGATCTTCGCGGTGTTCGCGGGCATCCACTTCTACGGCGTGTTCTCGCCGGGCGCCGCCATCGTGCCGCTGGGGGTCTACTTCTTCTGCATCGGGCAGAGCGATCGCGCGAGCGTCGCCGTCTACGCGACGTGCGCCGTGATCTACGGGCTGCTGGGGGGGCTGGTCCTCTCCGGGATCATGCCCGACCACGGCATCGTCGCCGCGGATCACGTTCCTCGCCTCGAGCGCGGCGTGATCGTAGTCCTCATCGAGGGCATCTTCTACGCGGTCTACGCGATCGCCCGGAAGACGCGCGCCGCGACGCTCTTCGCCATCGAGCGGCACGACGTCGTGGTGCGCAGCCTCGCCCAGCGCGACGCGCTCCTCCACGAGGCCCGCCACGATCTCGTGCAGGCGATGCGCGTGGGCGGCGTGGGGCGCTTCTCCGGCGAGGTGGTGGGGCCGTTCCGTCTCGCCAGCGTGATCGGTCGCGGCGCGATGGGTGAGGTCTACGAGGCGCTACGCATGGACACCAGGGAGGAGGTGGCGATCAAGATCGTTCACCCGCAGCTCCTGGTCGAGCACGACGTGGTGGAGCGCTTCCTGAGGG
>JAYTBL010000492.1:0-1510 GCA_043736975.1 Polyangiaceae bacterium | reverse complement strand
CGAACGCCGTGAAGTTCACGGTTCAGGGCAGCGTCTCGGTCTCGGTCGCGAACGACGGCGAGCGCCGCATCCTCCGCGTCAGTGACACGGGGCCGGGGATCGCAGCGGCCCAGCAGCAGCGCATCTTCGAGCCTTTCCAGCAGCTCGAGCCGACGAAGCACAAGCACCAACCGGGGGTGGGGCTCGGCCTTTCCCTGGTCCGTCAGATCGTGGACAATCTCGGGGCGAGCATCGCGGTCCGCTCCGAGGTCGGCAAGGGAAGCACCTTCGAGGTGTCCATGCCGGCCACGCATCCGGACGCGCGAGCGATCGCGCGAGGTTCCTGAGCCGTGGCCATACTCATCATCGAAGACGACGACGAGATCCGCGAGCTCCTCGCGGAGATGCTGACCGAGCGCGGGTACCCCGTGGCCACCGCCTGCAACGGCGTGGAGGGGCTCGCCGCGATGCGCTCCGGCCCGGCGCCCTGCGTGGTCCTCCTCGATCTGATGATGCCGGTGATGGACGGCTGGACGCTGCGCGCCGAGATGCTCGCCGACCCGGCGCTCGCCAACATCCCCGTGGTCGTGGTCTCGGGCGCGGCCGACCTCGAGCAGAAGACCTCGCAGCTCAAGGCGGTGAGCGTCCTGACCAAGCCGGTGAAGTGGCCAGTGCTCCTCGACTCCGTCCGCCCGTTCTGCTGATCGAGGCGGCTCAGAAGTCGTAGCGCGGGAGCGAGTCGCCGGTCACCGCCTGCAGCACCTTCACGCCGGCGTTGCCGTCCTTGGAGAGCGCTGGCTGCCCGGCGCCGCCGGCGCCCGGCGCCAGCTCGGTGGTCTCGAGCACCGGCTTCGCGCCCTGCGTCGCGAGGGCAATCGACGGCCCCGGAGCGCCATGACCGCTCAGACCCGAGGCGCCGCCCTTGCCGCCGTTTCCGCCGGCGCCAGCGTTGGTGACCGCCGCTGCACCGCCGCCTCCCGCGAGTCCATTCGAGCCGAGCTCTCGAGACGCGAGCCCTTGAACGCGACCGGGCTGCGCTGGCCTGGCGGGGACCGCAGGGTACGCCGCCGCCCCCCGTCGCAGAAGCATAGGTGAACGCGGGCGGGACGGGGCACGCGCCGTCAGCGCACAGGGATGCCAGCGGATACACCTCGTGCCCGCCGCCTCCGCCGCCGCCCTGGCCGGGCGAGCCGTCACTCCCGGCCTTCCCGTGTCCCGGCGCAACGCCGGCGGCCGTCAGGGTCCACTTGCCGTTGGCGCCGTCGGGGCCATCGACGCCCGCGGCGCCATTCGTGCCGTAGCCGATCCTCGTGAGTGCGCCGGCGTTGAGGCTCGCGCAGTAGCCGAGACCGCCGGCCGCGGTGTTCGCGTCGGCCACGAGCGGAAGGCCACACGGCTGCCGCGTGGCGTCGACGCGCCCGGCGCAGTTCACGTAGAACTTGCCGTCGCCGCCCGCGCCGCCCGGGCCACCCGAGGCGCCGACCTTGCACATGCTCTTGCCCGCGCCAGGACCGACGACCTTCGTGACCGC
>JAYTBL010000491.1:0-20042 GCA_043736975.1 Polyangiaceae bacterium | reverse complement strand
TTCGTGGCGTCGCGGACCGTGCCGCCCTTCGCGATGTCGGCGTAGCTGATCGCCTTCGCGAGGCCCTTCTTCGACTGGACCTTCACGAGCGCGGCCGTGAGGGTGGTCTTGCCGTGGTCGATGTGACCGATCGTGCCGACGTTGACGTGGGGCTTGGTACGCTGAAACTTTTCTTTCGCCATGGTCTCTCCGTGTCTGTTCCGAAGCTTTAGCTGGACGTTCCCCGGACCTTCGCGACGACCAGCTCCTGGACGGCGGCGGGGACGGGGGCGTAATGCGAGAAGTGGAGTGACGACGTGGCTCGGCCCTGCGTCATCGAGCGCAGGTCGGTCACGTAGCCGAACATCATCGCGAGCGGAACCTCCGAATCGATGACCTGAGCGTTACCGCGCTGGCTCATTCCGAGGATCTTGCCGCGACGAGAGTTGAGGTCGCCGATGACGTCGCCCATGTACTGCTCGGGCACGACGACTTCGTTCTTCATGACGGGCTCGAGCAGGTGGAGACCTGCGCGCTTGGCGCCGTCCTGGAAGCAGAGGGAGGCGGCGATCTCGAAGGCCGCCGCGCTGGAGTCGACGTCGTGGTAGCTGCCGTCGTAGACGCGGCAGTGGAGGTCGACCATGGGGAAGCCGGCGAGAACGCCGCGCTCCATGGCCTCCTTCACGCCCTTGGAGATGGACGGGATGAACTCCTTCGGGATGACGCCGCCGACGATGTCGTTCTCGAAGACGAAGCCCGCGCCGCGCTCGCCGGGGCCGATCTCCAGCAGGACGTGGCCGTACTGGCCACGACCACCGGACTGCTTGGCGTACTTGTATTCGCAGTGCGTCGCCTTCGCGATCGCCTCGCGGTAGGCGACCTCGGGCTTGCCGACGTTCGACTCCACCTTGAACTCGCGGCGGAGGCGATCGCAGATGATGTCGAGGTGGAGCTCGCCCATGCCGCTGATGATGGTCTGGCCGGACTCCTCGTCGGTGTGGACGCGGAAGGACGGGTCCTCGGTGGCGAGCTTCGAGAGCGCCACGCCGAGCTTCTCGACGTCGACCTTGGTCTTCGGCTCGACCGCGATCGAGATGACCGGCTCGGGGAAGATCATCTTCTCGAGGATGATCGGCTTCGCCTCGTCGCACAGCGTGTCGCCGGTGCGCGTGTCGCGGAGGCCGACCGCCGCGTAGATGTTGCCGGAGTCGGCCTCGTCGAGCTCCTCGCGCTTGTTGGCGTGCATGCGGAGGATGCGGCCGATCCGCTCGCGCTTACCGCGCGTGGAGTTCGTGACCATCGTGCCCGACTTGATGGTGCCGGAGTACACGCGGAAGAAGGTGAGGTTGCCGTGCGGATCGTTGATGATCTTGAACGCGTAGGCGGCGAAGGGGGACTTGTCGTCGGCCTTGCGCTCCTCTTCCTTGTCGGTGTCGGGGTTGATGCCCTTGACCGGCGGGATGTCGAGCGGCGACGGGAGGTAGTTCACGACCGCGTCGAGCAGGAGCTGGACGCCCTTGTTCTTGAACGCCGAGCCGCAGAGCACGGGGAAGAACTTGAAGGACGTGCAGCCGATACGGATCGCGTTGACGATCTCCGCCTCGGTGATCTCGTCCGCGCGCCCGTCCATGTACTTCGTCATGATCGCGTCGTCGACGTCGGCGCAGGCCTCGATCATCTTTTCGCGATACTCGAGGCACTTCGCCTTGATGCCCTCGGGGATCTCGACCCAGTTGTACTTCTGGCCCTTCGCCTCTTCCTCGAAGATGGCGGCCTTCATCTGGATGAGGTCGACGACGCCCTTGTGCTGATCCTCTTCGCCGACCGGCCACTGGATCGGGACCGGCGTGACGCCGAGGCGGTCCCTGATCGAGTTGACGTTCATCTCGAAGTCGGCGCCGGTCTTGTCCATCTTGTTGACGAACACGATGCGCGGGACGCGGAACTTGTCGGCCTGGCGCCAGACGGTCTCGGTCTGGGGCTCGACGCCGTTGCCGCCGTCGAGCACCGCGACCGCGCCGTCGAGCACGCGGAGGGAGCGCTCAACCTCGATCGTGAAGTCGACGTGGCCGGGGGTGTCGATGATGTTGATGCGGTGGCGGACGCCCGCGTGGGGCCCCTCGCCCGGGGCCCAGAAGCAGTTCGTGGCGGCAGAAGTGATGGTGATCCCGCGCTCTTGCTCCTGGATCATGTAATCCATGGTCGCCGCGCCCTCGTGGACCTCACCGATCTTGTAGTTCACGCCCGTGTAGTAGAGGACGCGCTCGGTGGTCGTGGTCTTGCCCGCATCGATATGCGCCATGATCCCGATGTTGCGCGTCTTTTCTAGCGGGTATTCGCGAGCCACGACCGTCTTCTCCTGAGCGCTTCCGTTTTCGAGATCTAGTTTCGAGTGCAAAATGCACGAAACCCTCTCTGGCCCTCCCGCTGCCATTTTCAGCGGGATCCGCCCTCTCGATGAGAGGAACCGGAGCGTCCAGAGAGGGTGTCGGGGTACTTCAGAGCTTGCTGGTGCGCGAGTGCGCTAAGCCGAGTAACCCGATCCTTATGTCATCCTGAGCATCTGCGTTGGGGGTGTCCTTGGTCCGCCGGCGATCGAGAGACGAGCGTCGAGGGAGGGGGCCGGCTTTCTACCAAGGGGGACGGGGAAGTCAAGGGATCCCGCGCGCATGGCCTTTTCTGGCCGAGTTGCCTGGTTGCAGGCCCGCGGCCTCACCACTAACGTCCTCCCCGACGATGGCTCAGTCGGCGCCGCCCGAGATCCCGAACGATCAGGCCCTGGCCGACCGGACCTCGGGCCCGCGCGCGGTCGTGCAGCGGTCGCTCCTCGATCGCGCACGCGCGATCGAGCTGGTCCGCCGGCTCGGTCTCGGGCCGAAGATGCGTATCGATCTCTTCCGGCGCACGCTCGGGCCGGTGCTCCTCGCCCTCGTGCCCCTCTTCTGGGTCGTCGACGCCACGCAGCGCGCCTCGACCGTCATCGTCACGCGCGACCAGGGCATCTTCCAGTACATCGCCTGGGCGGTCCTGAAGGGCGACGTGGACTACCGCGACGTCCGCGACGTCAACGGTCCGTTCGTGCACATGCTGCACGGGATTCTCATGCGCTTTGGTGGCGGCGAGGAGCATCGCTTCCACATCCTCGAGCTCTGGGGCACGGGGCTCTCCTTCGCGTTCGTCGGGGCGTGTATCCCGGGCCTGGTCGCGAAGAGCCGGCCGCGCTGGCTCGAGCGCGCGGCGTGGGCGGCCGCGGCCTGGGTGATCCTCAGCGCGCAGTACATGCTCTACACGGCATGGAACCAGGCGCAGCGCGAGAGCCTGCTCGACTGGTTCCTGCTGCCGAGCCTCGCGCTCCAGCTCCTGCCGCCCGCGAAGACCGCGCGGTCCGCGTCGCTGCGCGTCGTCGCCATCGCGGCGCTCTCCACCATCACCTGCTTCGGCAAGCCGAGCTATGTGGTCTTCGTCGCGATGCAGCTCGCGGTGCTGCTCGTCGATCGCGATCTCGTCGTCGGCTGGAAGAGCAAGCTGAAGGGCTTCGTGGTGGGCGGGCTGCTCGGCGCGGCGCTGCCCATCCTCTACCTGCTCTCCTACGGCGACGTGCGGGCGTGGGCGCGGCTCACGCTCGTCGATGTGCCTCAGGTCTATCGCTTCATCTGGGCGAAGAGCGTGCAGGAGATCTTCGGCGAGGAGGGTCCGCTCGCCTCCGCCGCCGCTGGCCTCGCCGCGAGCGCGCTGCTCCTCGGGCTCGTCGCGATGCGCCAGCTACCGCGGCGCGCGCTGGTGATCGCGCTCGCGCCGCTGTGCGGGATCATGAACGTGTGGCTGCAGCACAAGGGCTTCGGCTACCACTTCCATCCGCTCACCGCCTCGACGCACATCGCGTTCCTGGTGGTGGTGTCCGCGCTGTGGGAGCGCTTCCGGACCGCGCCGCGCCGGCTGCCGCTCGGTCGTCTCGCCGCGCTCGCGGTCACCATCGCGCTCGCGCTGGAGATGGCCTCGGGCATGCGGAGCTCGTCGCACATCGTTCGCAACGCCTGGCTGCTCTCGGGCGGCGAGACCGCGGAGAAGCGGCAGAAGGAGGAGTACTTCCAGACCTTCAAGACCTACGACTTCTTCCCCTGGGAGCTCTCGCAGGCCGCGAGCTACCTGCACGAGGTGACCTCGGAGACGGCGCGCGTGCAGATCTACGGGATGGATCCCTACATTCTCTTCCTCGCGCAGCGGCGGAGCGCGACGCCGTACATCTACGCCTACGATCTCAACAACGACGCCGCGCTCGACGGCGGCTGGGCGAACAAGCCGACCGAGGGAGACCTCTATCGCATCCGCCTCTCCCGCGATCAGCACGAGGCCGATCTGATCGCGCGACTCCGCGCGGCGCCGCCCGAGGCCTTCGTGTTCCTCGACAAGTCGCCGCTCATCTCCTACCAGGACGCCTGGGAGGACTTCCGGCACTGCTGCTCGGAGAGCGCGCGCTGGGTCGCGTCGAAGTACCACCCGGCGCGCTCGTTCGGCGAGGTGCACGTGTGGCTGCGCGACGATCTCCCCTGCCCCGACGACGACGCGAAGATCCCCGGGCTCACCGGCAAGTGAGCGGAGGTCAGCGGCGAACCTGGGTGAGCACCCAGCGCGAGATCTCCGAGGCGCCGTCGATGGTGTAGTGCACGCCGTCGGGCCGGATCACGGTCCCGCCGGACTCGCGGAGGCATTCACCCTTCGGGCAGAGCTGCGCCGCGAAGTCGAGGACCTCGATCCCCTTCACCGCCGCCGCGGATCGCCGGATCGAGGCGTTGATGCAGTCGACCTCGGCGCGGAACACGGGGGTGTCGTACTCGCCGAGCGGATAGGGAATCGTGGCCGCGAAGGCGCGGCCCTCCAGCGAGAGGAGATCCGCGAGGCGCCGGGTGAGGTTCGACTCGAACCTCTCGTCCCACACTGGATGGCAGGATTTCCGCCACTCGCCCTCGACCGACGTGCCGTGGAGAAACGCGCCGCCCAGGAAGAGGATGGTCACGTTGGGGTGGAGCTCCTTGGTGCGCTGCGTCCACAGCGGGCCGCCGCACATGTCCGCGAGCATCGTGCAGCCGTCCTGCCCCATCAGGTCGATCGCGACGCCTGGCTCGCGCACGCCGCGGAGCCCCCACCCCAGAGAGTTGGCGGTGGAGTCGCCGAGGAGCATCACGCGGAAGACGTCGCGGCCCGAGCCCGTGGGCTCGAACATGTTCGCGATCATCGGCTGCGGAGGGAGATCCCGAGCGTACGTGCCCCGGACCACGAGCAGCACCGCGATCACGACCGCGGACGGGACCATGTAGAGTGCCCGTCCGAACGGCAGCCCTTTCTTGCGAATCGGCCGCTCGACCCAGCGGTACGACGCGAGCGAGATGGCGAACGTGACCGCGAACTGGATGACGTGCAGCCACAGCCCGCGCACGTGCACGCGGTCCGCCGTGAGCAGCACGTTGACCGGCCAGTGCCACAGGTACACGCCGTAGCTGATGGTCCCCAGGAAGGTGAGCGGCCGGATCGACAGCGCGCGCGCGACGTAGCTGCGTGAGTCGGAGATCGCGCAGAGGATGAGCACCAGCACCGCCAGCTCCGCGAGCCAGAACCCGCCGTGATAGAGGAAGCGGCTCGCCCCCTCGAGCCGGAACCACATCAAGGCGAGGCCGAGCGCGGCGAGCACGCCGAGCACGTCGAGCTTCTTCACGGTGCTGGGAGAGAACGTGGTGTCGGGCGTGACCACGCACGCCAGCGCGGCGCCGGCGAGGATGCTCGCGGCGCGCGTGTCGGTGCCGAGGTAGACGCGCGAGGTCTTCTCGGGATCGAAGAGCGCGAGCATCGCCACCACCGACAGCGCGGCGAGCACGAGCGTCACCGCGAGCAGCGTCTTGCGCCCCCGCCGGCGGAGCAGCAGCGACACCAGCAGCGGCCACACCACGTAGAACTGCTCCTCGATGGCGAGGCTCCACGTGTGCTCGAGCGGCGAGGGCGCGGCGAAGAGCTGCCAGTAGCTCTTGTGGGCGAAGATCGCACGCCAGTTGGCGACGTAGCCGATGGTGGCGAGCGCATCGGCACGGATCCCCGCGAGCTCGATCGGCTTCGCGTAGAGCCATGCGTAGAGCGCGATGGCCGGCATGAGCGAGAGGAGCGCAGGGAACAGGCGGCGCGCGCGGCGCACCCAGAAGGGCCATAGCGCGATGCGTCCCGAGGCCGCTTGCTCGCCGAGCAGCAGCGAGGTGATCAGGTAGCCGGAGAGGACGAAGAAGAGATCGACCCCCAGGTAGCCGCCGCGCAGCGCGCCCCCCGCATGGAAGAAGAGCACGCCGAGCAGCGCGAGCCCGCGCAGACCGTCGAGCGCGGAGAGGTGACGGATGCTCGTGCGGCGTTCCGAGGGCAAGCCCAAAGCGGGCGGACGATAGCAGGCGGAGGCCTGCGGCAGCAGCTCTGGTCACTGCCTGATCCGGAGCGACTGCCGACCGCAACAGCGCCGCACCGAGCAAGGGACCAGCAAGGCCCCGGTCGGGTCATCGCTCCCTGACGGAAGAGGCCGACAAAACGTCGATGCCCGCAGCGCTCCATCGAGCGGCGCGGGCATCGTGTGAGCTCGAGCACCTCTGCAGGAGTAGCTCTGACTCGACTTCAGCGGACGACTACCAGCGGTAGTGAGCGAAGGCCTTGTTGGCCTCGGCCATCTTGTGCGTGTCGTCCTTCTTCTTCACCGCGTTGCCGCGGCCCTGCGATGCGTCGAGGAACTCGCCAGCGAGGCGCTCGCGCATCGTCTTCTCGCCACGGGCGCGAGCGTTCATCACGATCCAGCGCATCGCGAGCGCGACGCGGCGCTCCGGGCGGACCTCGACCGGGACCTGGTAGGTCGCTCCACCGACGCGTCGGCTCTTGACCTCCAGCTTCGGCTTCACCGAGTCGAGCGCCTTGCGGAAGACCTCGAGCGGGTCCTCCTTCGCACGCTCGGCGATGACATCGAACGCGCCGTAGAGGATGCCCTCGGCGACGGCCTTGCCGCCGCCGTACATCAGCGTGTTCGTGAACTTCGAGACAAGCTTGTCCTTGTACTTCGGGTCCGGAATGATGTTCCGCTTGGGTACTTCTCGTCGACGGGGCATAGCGGGAGCTTTCTACTCGGATGTCTCGGGAGCTGCGGTCACGAGGGGCGCGGAGCCCCTCGAAAGAAGAGCAGAGATCACGTCTTCACGTCTTAGGCCGCTTGACCCCGTACTTGGAGCGCTTGCGGTTGCGGTTGGCCTTGTTGGTCGAGGAAGGGCCGATGGCGCCCGACGCGTCGAGCGTGCCACGGACGACGTGGTAGCGAACACCGGGGAGGTCCTTGACGCGGCCGCCGCGGATCAGGACGACCGAGTGCTCTTGGAGGTTGTGCCCCTCGCCCGGGATGTACGAGGTGACTTCCATGCCGTTCGTCAGACGCACGCGGCAGACCTTGCGGAGGGCCGAGTTCGGCTTCTTCGGGGTCGTGGTGTACACGCGCACGCAAACGCCGCGCTTCTGCGGACAGCTCTTGAGAGCCGGCGACGCGGTCTTGACGCGCGCGGCCAGACGCCCGTGATTGATGAGCTGATTGATGGTCGGCATCGGAGAGAGTCCTGCTCGTTTCTTGGCTGAAGCGGAATCTGAGAACGGAATCTGAAAGCGGAATCTGAAAACCGAGGGGGCAGGCGGGTTTGCCGGAGCAAAAACGCAGCTTAGGCCTCGGGAGGCGCGCACTCTAGTCGCGGCGCCTTGCCTGTCAAGAGGAGTCGAGAACGGCCCCTTAACGCGGGCGATCCGGGGGTGCCGAGGCGGCCGGGCGCAGACGCAGCAGGCTCCTGGGATCCAGGAGCTGGCTCCGATCGGCCACCACGAGGGCCAGCCCGTGGTCGGCCACAGCGAGCAAGGTCGACCGGTCGGCGCCCGGATCCCCGGTGACGCACACGACGGTCGCCAGGGGCAGCTCACGCCCGAGAACGATGCCCTCGTAGATGGCATGCCCGAACACCATCGCGGTAGCCTCACCGCGCTCGACCGAGGCGGCGAGGAGCGCCTCGTCCGCGAACTGCGCCCGGGCGACCACCACCAGGCCGCCCTCGTCGACCAGCGCGAGCGTGTCGAGCTCGCGCGGCCTCCGCGTCGACTCCCCGGGCAGCGCCGGCACCACCAGCTCGTGCTGCCGGTCGTGGAGGGCCCGCTTGGCCGCAGGGAACGTCGCCCACACCAGCGCGTTCATCAGGTCGTGCCAGGAGCCGGGCCGGGTGGGGACGGCCCCTGCTTTGATACGTGCATCATACATCAACGAAGGGTCACGCGACCCACGCCTGCGGCGCGGCACCGGGCGCTGGCGCTCGAAGCGTACGCCGGCGCGCGAGCCGAGCGCCTCGTCGATGATCTCGGGCTGCGGAAAGCAATCGCCGTGGACCGCTTTCGCGGCCACGGCGAGGGGCCAGAACAGAGGAGACAGCGTCGTGAAGCCCGCGTCCCACATGGAGAGAAGCTTACAGCCGACAGCTCACAGCTGACAGTTTCGAGCGCGAGACGGGTGGCGGGCGGCTACTTCTTCGTGGAGGCGGCGGGCTTGGGGGCCGAGGCCGCAGGCTTTGCGGCCGAGGCGGTGGGCTTGGGGGCCGAGGCGGCGGGCGCGCCGGAGGCCGCGGGCTTCGCGCTCGCGCCCGTGAGGGAGGCGGCCGCCTTGCCCTTCACGCCCGGGGAGGCGGCCTTGGCCGCGACGGGAGCGACCTCACCGCTGGTCACGCTCGCGCTGGCGACCGCGGGCGGAGCGTCGGGGCTGCGCGTGATGTCGAGGTGAAAGCCATAGCCGCCCTTCACCTTGTCGTTGAACGTGTCCTTCACCTTCACCGTGTACGTGCCGGGCTCGAACTTCGCGGTCACCTTCGCCTCGGCGCCCTTCGAGACACCGATGTCGTGGCCCGTCTGCTTGCCGCTCGCGTCGACGATGGTGAGCTCGGGATCGATCGGATACTTCACCTTCGGCTGGGTGACGACGAGCGTGTACTCACCCGCGGTCGGGACGGTCCACGTCATCGACTGGCCCTCGCGTTCGTACATGCGGCCGTCGCAGCTGAGGACGTCCGCGCTCAGCGTGCCGGAGCACGACGCCGACGCGGTGCTCGGATCCGGCGCCGGTCCGAAGATGCCGAGCGCGGTGCCGCCCACGAACATCACGCCGCCGATGGCGTAGCCGAGGATCATGTTGCGCTTCGTCGACTTCACGAGGTGCGCGCGGCCCTTGGTCGAGAGAATGAGCTTGCCGGTGCCGATGCCCTTGGGCGTGTGCATCACCGGACCGTGGGGGCCCATGGCGAGCGCGCCGAGCGCGTAGAGGTTCGGTGACGGGGGGATGATCTTCTCGGTGCCCTCGAAGCCCGTGGTGCGGCCCTCGGTGTCGAGGATGAGGGGCGTGCTCATCTGGAACTGACCGAACTGGAGGTTCGACGGGATCATGCCGAGGATGCCCACGTTGACGCCGCTGCTGTGCGCCTTGTCGAACGAGGCGTCCGGCTTCTCGGCGCAGTCGACGAGGACCGTGCCCTGACCGTCCTGCAGCGCGAACATGCCGCCCTTGTAGTCGCTGAAGATGCTGCTCGAGCCCTTCTTGGTCTCGGTGCCGTTCTCGGTGCGCTCGGTCTTCTCCCACTTGCGCTCGACCGTGATCTCGAACGCGAGACAAGGCCGACCGCTCATCGGCGCCGTGAGCAGCCCTTGCTGACCGACGGTGCCCTCGGTCGAGACTAGCCCCTTCGCGTCGGCGGCCCCCGGACCGAGCTGCGCGATCTGCGCGGGCGCGTGGAACGGCACCGCGTTCATCTTCTTGCCCTTCAGCATCTGAAGCAGGCCGACGACGAGACCCACGAAACCAAGCAGCGACAGGAACCAACCAAGAACGGACATCGGTGAAACCTCCGGGGGGACGTCCACGCATGTACGCGGGGACGGCCGGGGAAATTCCTTCGCTTTTCCGTTCTTGTTCTACACCGTAAAATCAGCTGCGAACGAGGACGACGAACACCACCACCCCGAGGAGGATGCGGTAGACGCCGAACGGCGCGAGGCCGCGCTTTTTCAGGTACGCGATGAAGCCGGCGATCACCGCCCACGCGACCAGGAACGAGACGACCAGGCCGATGGCGAGGTTCAGCCCCCCCACCCCGACCAATGCCGCGCGCGACTTGTACGCCTCGTAGAGGGTGGCGGCGCCGAGCGTCGGCAGGCCGAGCAGGAACGAGAACTCGGCCGCCGTCGCGGTGGAGAGGCCTGTCAGCTGCCCGGCCACGATGGTGCACATCGAGCGCGACGATCCTGGCCACATCGAGACGCACTGGCCGAGCCCGATGACGAACGCGCGCCACGGCGTGACGTGCTCGAGCCCATCGAGGCCCTGGTCCTGCTTCTTCGCGCGCAGCGCCTCGACGACGATCATCACGATGCCGCCGACCACGAGCGCGATGGCGACGGGCTTCGCCCCGAAGAGCACCGCCTTGATGGCCTTGCGGAGGAAGAGCCCCGCCAGCGCGGTGGGCACGAAGCCGAGCACGAGCGCGACGAGGAGCGCGATGCTCGCGCGCTCTCCCTTGACCAGCCCGGTGGTGCGCTGCCAGAGGAGCCTCCGGTACTGCACGACCACCGCGAGGATCGCGCCCAGCTGGATCACGACGGCGAACGCGTCGACGCCTTCGCCCTCGAGACCGAGGAGGCGGCTCACCAGAATGAGGTGCCCGGTCGACGAGACCGGGAGGTACTCGGTGATGCCCTCGACGATGCCGAGGATCACGGCGTAGAGCGGATTCAGGAGCGCCTCATGGGCGGCCTACATATCAGAAGGTCGCGTCGTCGGTGCGCTGCGCGGAGATGAGGCCGGTCACGTTCAGCGTGGCCCCTCGCGTACGCAGGAAGACGCGACCGGTCGCGGCGCCGCCGCCGCCGCCGGTATCCGCGCCGTTGCTCCCTCGCTGCGGCAGCGCGGCGGCGCTGACGTTGCCGCCGTTGCCGCCATTTCCGCCGTTGGTGCCGAAGCCGCCGAGAGCCGTGAGGAGCGGATACTGCCCGTCTTCACCATCGTTGCCGAAGCTGTTCGAGTCACCGCCCTCGCCGCCGGCGCCGCCCGAGGCCGCGATGATGGTACCGGCAATGACGGTGATGCCGGAGACGGACTCGAGAAACACCAGACCGCCCGCGCCGCCGCCGCCGCCGCCGCTGTAGCTATCGCCGCTGTTGTTCTTGCAGCCGCCACGGCCACCGCCGCCGCCCACGTCGATGCCGCCCAGGCTGCCGATGACGATGCTTCCGACCGCCGAGATCTGCAGCGCACCACCACCGACTCCGCCGCGTCCGCGGCCGCCACAGACGCCTGAAGCGTAGCCGCCGCCATGACCACCCCCCGAGCCGCCGACGAGCAGCGCGCCGAGCGCGTTGGTGAGCGGGCCGAGCGCGCCGCCCGTCACCGCGGCCTTGTCGCCGCCGGCGTTGCCGGGCGTCCCGTGACCGGCGCCGCCGCCGCCCGACACGTCGCCTCCGGTCTTCGTGCCATTTGCCCCTTTGCCGGCGCCGCCGGCGGGGGCGGCGCCGCCCGGACCGGGCGTCGCTCCGCTGCCGAACGCGGAGACCGTGAAATTGATGGCGACGTCGCTCCGGGCGACGATCACGAGCGGCCGGTCGCCGGTCACGGTGAGGCGCGCGTCGATGGTCAGCGAATCGACCGACCAGATCGCGACGCCGTCGCTGAAGACGATGTCTGGCGAGACGACGGCCGCCCCGGCGTTGAGCGTGACCATGCGCGTCTTCGTGTCGACGAAGCTCGCCGTGCTCACGACGACCGGTTTGCCGTTGAGCGAGTACACGGGCTGGATGTGGCTCGGCACGAACTCGACCCCGGCATCGGGGCGCACCGGTCCGGCCTCGATCGGCGCGTCGACCGCGGCGTCGATCGCACGGTCGGGATCGCTGCCGCCGTCGCCTTTGGGCGGAAGGTTGGGGCTGCCGTCGGGGCTGCCGTCGGGGCTGCCGTCGGTGGGGTCGTCGAACGACTTGCTGGCCACGGCGTCGATGCCGCAACCGACGGCGACCGCCGCGCCACCGAGCAAGAGGAGGAGAAGCGAGCGCCTCACGGAGATAAGGTTATCGCATGGGCCTCTTTCCGCCGCTAGGCGCCGATTCCGAGGAGGTGCGGGCGCTCCTCGCGCCGCTGCGGAACGACTTCTCCATCGCGCTCCATGCGGCGGAAAACGCGTTCGCGGTGGGCGCGATCATCCGCGTTGCGCACAGCTACCTGGCGCGCGAGATCCTGGTGATCGGCCGGGCGCCTTTTTACGCGAAGGCCTCGATGGGCATGGAGAAGTACGAGACCATCGTGCGCTTCGACGACGACCAGGCGTTCCTCGCGCACGTCGGCGAGCGCCCGCTCTGGGCCGTGGAGAAGGACCACGCCACGGTCAACATCCACGCCGTGGAGGCGTTCCCCGAGGGCGTGGTGCTGCTCTTCGGCAGCGAGCGCTTCGGGATCCCGGAGGCGCTGGTGCGGCGCGCGCAGGCGGTGATCGCGATCCCGATCTACGGCGTCAACCACTCGCTGCCGCTCGCCATCGCGGCGGGCATCGTGATGAACGAGTGGGCGCGCCGCCGCTACGCGAGCGGCGCGATCGTTCCCTGATCGGCGCGCTGCACGGGATGCGCGGGCGCGCACGATCTGCGCATGCTTGGAGCGGCTGGGCTCGATCGCCACCGCGCGGCGGCAAGCTGGCCCGCCTCCCGGACGCACCCCGCTCTTCCGCTCGCGAGCCGGCACGCAGGTTGCTTTCCCCCGCGCCATGCGAGCCTCCCGCCCCATGACCCGTGATGTGACCGTCGTTCCCCCCGAGCTCACGCTCGCGAACGCGTGGCGCGTGATGACGCGCGAGCACATTCGACACCTGCCGGTGTCCCGCGCCGGAGCGCTCATCGGCATGCTCTCGGACCGCGACGTGCTCGCGCGCGCGAGCATGAGCGCCGACGGACAGCTTCATGTCCCTCCCCACCTCATCGTCGGCGAGGCCATGACCGCGACGCCGCTCGTCACCTGCGAGCCGTCGACCGAGGTCTCGACGCTCGTTCACCTCATGACCGAGAAGAAGATCGATGCGATTCCAGTGGTGAAGGGCCTCCGCCTGGTTGGCCTGGTCACCACCACCGATCTCCTGGAGCTGCTGCTCGATCGCGACGAGGCGGAGGTGCTGCCGTTCCAGTTCCGTCTGGTCGAGGATCCGCGCGCCTACGCGTGACGCGCGGGGTCCTCAGGCCGGCGTGGGCAGCTTGTCCTGCGTCTTGGTCTCGAAGTCCGCGGCGTCGTGGCGCTCGTGGAGCTGCTCGGACGGCTCGCCGAAGAGCCGGTTGACCATCCGGCCGCGCTTCGCCGCGGGGCGCGCCGCGATCGCATCGGCCCAGCGGAGCACGTGCTTGTACTCGTGAACGCCGAGGAACTCGGCGGCGCTGTAGACGAGCCCCTTCACGAGCGCGCCGTACCAGGGCCACACCGCGATATCGGCGATCGTGTACGCGTCGCCTGCGAGGTAGGGGCTCTCGGCGAGCCGGCGATCGAGCACGTCGAGCTGGCGCTTGGTCTCCATCGCGAAGCGGTCGATCGCGTACTCGATCTTGATCGGGGCGTAGGCGTAGAAGTGCCCGAAGCCGCCGCCCAGGTAGGGGGCGGAGCCCATCTGCCAGAAGAGCCACGAGAGGCACTCGGCGCGCAGAGCGGGGTCGGTGGGCAGGAATGCGCCGAACTTCTCCGCGAGATGGACGAGGATCGCGCCGGACTCGAACACCCGGATCGGCTTGGGCCCGCTGCGGTCGACGAGCGCCGGGATCTTGGAGTTCGGGTTGACCGCGACGAAGCCGCTGCCGAACTGATCGCCGGTGTTGATGCGGATGGGCCAGGCGTCGTACTCCGCGCCGGCGTGACCGGCCGCGAGGAGCTCCTCGAGCAGCACCGTGACCTTCACGCCGTTCGGCGTGGCGAGCGAGTAAAGCTGCAGCGGATGGCGACCCACCGGGAGCTCCTTGTCGTGGGTCGCGCCGGCGATGGGGCGGTTGGTGCTCGCGAACGCGCCGCCGTTCTCCTTGTCCCAGGTCCAGACTTTCGGGGGCACGTACGCGGGCTGATCACTCATGAGGGGCTTGGATTCCGGCACCGGCCGAAGCGTTTCACCGCTGCATTCTCATGGCATTCTAGCGACCCAGAAAAAAGATATGGCCCGGGGCGGCGATATCGGTCACATCATCCGACATGTGGCACTCAGGCTCGGCGCGCGCGCTCTCTCTCGTCCTGATTGGCGCGCTCGGCTCCGTCGCCGCGTGCGCAGCGACGAGCGACGGAGGCGACCCGGCGCAGGGCGAGGACGACGCCACCTCGTTCAAGGCGCCCGCCGAGGGCAGCTGCGAGGCGAAGGCGATGCTGAAGGTCGCCAACGAGGCGACGCTCGCCGCGCTCGACGACGACGCCAAGCTCACGCGCGCGGCCGCGGAGGCGATCCTCGCCGCGCGCCCCGTCGCCACCATCGCAGCGCTCGACGCCGTGGCCAAGGTCGGCCCTTCGACGCTGAGCGCGATCCTGAAATTCGCGAACACCTCGGCGTGCAGCGCGGGCGCGCGCGAGATCGGGATCATCTCCGATCTCGACGAGACCGTCGTGCCCAAGGCCACGCCCGATCTCTCGATCGCGCCCTTCCCGGGCGTCAAGGCGCTCTATCACCTGATCGACGAGCGGCAGGGCGGCAGGACCGGCGACGTCTACTACGTCACGGCGCGCTCCCCCGATCGGGCGAAGGGCATCCCGGCGTACCTCGCGACGCACGGCGTCCCGAGCGGCCCCATCGAGACCGGCACCTCGGGCGCGCCATTCATCGCGCGCCCCGAGAAGGTCCGCGACATGGAGAGCATCTTCGCGCGCACCGGCGCCCAGCGCTTCGTGTTCTTCGGCGACACCGCGAACGTCGACCCCGAGGTCCAGCGTGACATCCTCGCGAAGCACCCGGAGCGCATGGTCGCGGGCATCATCCACAAGGTGACGGCCACGGTCGCGCCCGAGCGGGTCGCGGGCCTCCACCTCGTGAACGACTACGCGGAGGCGGCGGCGGTGCTCTTCAAGCTGGGCACGATCACCAGGGCCGAGGCGCTCGACGTGATGAAGTCGGCGCGCGACGAGGGGCTCGACATCACGACCAAGCGCATGAACGACCTCCTCGCGGCTCCCTGAGCGCGCTCAGCGGCGATCGAACGAGAGCAGCTTCCTGAGCTTGTTCGCCATCGCGCGCACCGGGGACGGATGCTTCGCGGCCACGATCTCGCCGGTGCAGCCCGACACCGCGACGAAGAAGTCCTCGTTGGCGCGACTGCGCGCCTCGCCCTCGTAGCGATAGCGTGCATAGTACAAGGGATAGAGACAGAACGTGCTCGCGTGGATCTTGGGCTCGTACTTCGCGTAGATCGCGTGGGTGGGGCTGATCGCCCGCAGCAGCATCCCGCTGGCCATCGACTCGGCGCGCGCGCGATCCACGTCGGCGTCGACCACCTCGCCGGCCGCGAGCGCCTCCTGCGCGTTCGCCAGCGGCACCAGCTCGTTCATCCCCACCTCGAGCGGCGCCGCGCCCGCCATCTTCCCGAAGAACGAAGGGAGCTTGGCCTCGTAGGGCACCACGGTGCGCGCGGAGAGCATGACGATGCCGTCCTTGTGGCGCGCGCCGCCGGTCGGAATGGGCAGGGTGCGCCCCGCGCTGCTCTGCACCGTTGAGAGGCCGATGTGGAAGCCGTCGACCGTCACCGCCACCCGCCAGAACGGCGCGTAGAGGAGCGTCGGCGCCGCGAGCTCGGCGCCCCCGATGTCCGACGGCTTGAGGATCCCGTCCTTGACCGCGCGCGTGACCGCGTCCTGCCCGCGCTGCGCGTCGAGCGAGGCGGGCACCACGAAGATCTCGGAAGGCACGACCGCCTGCGGCAGCTTCGGAAACGTCGCCATGGCCCGCAGCGTAAGGCTACCGCCGGCGGCGCGCCACGAGGACACCCGCCAGGGCGAGGCCGACCAGCGCGAACGAGCCCGCGCCGCGCGTGCCGGGGGCGCGCGTCGTCGTGACCGAGCAGCCCGCGTCGTTCGCGGAGGCGACCCTCGACTCGCTCGCGCCGGGCCCCGCGGGGTCGGTCGCGCTCGTCTCGGTGCAAGTCTCGCCGTCGCAGGGCGGGGCGTTGTCCCGCGGCGGGGCCGCGCCGGGGATGGTCCGCGTCCACACCGGCGCCGCGTAATCACCCCTCGACGCCGCCCTCACCGCGGCGTCGACGATGAGCTTCGCGTGCGCATCGGTGCGCGAGTAGATGGCCGAGAGGCACCGGTCCTTGGTCTGCGGCCCCCGCGAGAGCGCGCCCAGAACGTAGGGCGTACCAGCCTCGAAGCTGCGCTGGTCGAAGGCGCCGCTGCCCGAGTCGCCCGAGCAAACGTAGCCGGCGGTCACGAACTCCGAGGGCTCGCCTCCGAGCTTCGCCTTGTCGCCCGTGCAATCCATGCTGCGGCTGCCGGGCACGCAAAGGAGCGGGATGTTCTGGCGGATGCGGCGCTGGCCGGAGTCGCTGGCCGACGGGTTCGTGATCCCATAGCCCATCGCGGTGATGCTGCCGCTGAGGCGCGCGTCGGTGAGGCCGAACTGCACGACCGGCGTGGCAGGCTCCGCCTCGGTGGCCGGAATGTTCTTCTCGAGCATGACGAGCGCGATGTCGTTGCCGCAGAAGCCGTCGCCCGCGGGGGTCACGATCTCCGCCGCTGCGTAGTAGTTCTTCGCCTTGTACAGGTTCGGCTCGGTCGTCACGAAGAGTGACGAGGCCGGGATGTTCGGCGCGAATACGTCCTTGCAGGTGACGCTGTCATCCGCGGCCTCTGGCACGACGCAGTGACGCGCCGTGAGCACGAGGTTGGGCGCGATGAGGGTGCCGCTGCAGACGCCGCCCAGGCGGTTCGCGACGCCGACCGCGAAGTTGTGCGCGGCGCTGGGATCGTAGGTGCCGCCCTGGATGGCGCTGGCCTGCGTCCCGAGCCCGCTCTCCTCTCCTGCTTGTCCTGTTTCGCCGCCGCAGGCCCCGACCCCCGACCCGAGGAACGCGGCGAGGGCGGCAGCCGCGAGCTCGCCAGGATGGAGGCCGATAAAGCGGGAAGGATTTCGCATGGTTTCGGAAAACCCACATCGGAAAACCACACCGGCGCCGGATCACCCGTTCACCAGCAGGGACGCGTGTTCTAGCGGCGGGCGGAAGATGTGCTCCTCTCGAACGCGTCTCCGCACGGGAGGGCTATATTCGAGGCGATGGCACTCCCCGCTCACCCGTCCCAGGACGCTCGGGTCTTCCTCTTCCACTGCGACGCGTACGACGCCGAGCGCATCCGGGCCCTGGTCGGGCAGGCCATGACCGCCCTCGACCTCCGCCCGCACGGCCGTACGCTGGTGAAGCCAAACCTGGTCGCCGCCGGTGATCTGTTCGCGCACGCGTACACGCGCCCCGAGATCGTCGAGGGCGTGCTCGGAGCCCTGAAGGATCGCGAGTCCCAGGACCAGGTGATGACCGAGCTCGCGGTCGGCGAGCGCTGCGCCATCACCATCCCCACGCGCTTCGCCTACGCCGAGGCCGGCTACGATCCGATGATCGAGCGCGCGGGCGCCAAGCGCTACTGCTTCGAGGAGGAGCCGCAGGTCGAGGTGCAGCTCACGCACGAGGGCCGCCTCCGCGACTACATCTTCACGCCCGAGCCGGTGGCGAAGGCCGACTTCTTCGTGAACTGTCCGAAGTTCAAGGCCCACCCCTGGACCACCGTGACGTTCTCGATGAAGAACTACATCGGGATCCAGGACGATCGCCATCGCCTCATCGATCACGACCACGCGCTGAACCGGAAGGTCGCCGATCTCCAGTACGTGATCCAGCCGCAGCTCATTGTCATCGACTGCATCATCGCGGGCGAGGGCCGGATGCTCACGCCCATCCCGCGCGCCATGAACCTCGTGATCGTCGGCAACAACCAGGTCGCGATCGACGCCGTGGGCTGCATGATCATCGGCCTCGATCCCCTGAGCGTCGAGCACATCCGCCTCGCGCACGAGCGCGGCTTCGGCCCCGTGGCGCTCGAGGAGATCCGCCTGGAGGGCGACGTGACGCTGGAGGTCGCGCAGGAGCGCGCGAAGGGCTTCCAGGTCGGCCTGGTGAAGGTCGACAAGTACTTCGAGGGCACGAAGATCAAGGCCTACGCCGGCACCGCGCCCGAAGGCGCGACCGAGAGCTATTGCTGGGGCGGCTGCCCGGGCGTGATGGAGGAGGTCATCGAGGTCCTCCGCCTCTACGACGACAAGTGCGACGAGAAGCTGCCCAACATCCACCTCGTCTTCGGCAAGTACGACGGCCCGCTCGAGGTCGGCTACGGCGAGAAGATCGTCTTCATCGGCGACTGCGTGGAGTGGAGCGGCAAGATCGGCGACGACCTGGTGAAGATCCGCAGCAAATACGTCGACCGCTCGCAGCTCGATCCGCACACCGTGAAGCACCAGGACGTCTACGCGCGCATGCTCAAGATGACCGGCAAGCTGCGCGAGCTGAAGGCCAAGCCGTTCGTGCGCCTCGAGGGCTGCCCGGTGAGCATCGGTGAGCTGATCCTGCTGCTCGCGGAGCTGGGCGGGGTGCAGAACCCGTACTTCGACAAGCGCCAGATCGTCGGCTTCAACCGCTCGTACCTGTCATGGCGCGGGCGCAGCGCGTTCAAGCGCGTGCTCGGCAAGCCCTACCAGATCCACGGCCCCACGCCGCGCGGCGAGGCCCGGCCCGTCGTCACGCCGCGCACCACCGAGACCACCGGCGAGTGACGACGACCGCGGTCGGGGTGCTCGCGAGCGCGCCGCTCGCCGGTCGCTGCAAGCCGGGGCTGCTCGCCGCGCACAGCCCGGAGTGGGTGGCGGGCCTCCACGCGGCGATGCTGCGCGACACGCTCGACGGCCTGCAGGCCGTGGACGCCGCGCACTACGTGGTGTTCGTCGAGGACGCCGACGCGGAGGCGCTCGGCACGCTCGCGCGCCACGTCCCCGCGCCGTGGGAGCTCGTGCCCCTGCGAGCCGACGAGCGAGGCGCGCGGCTCGAGGAAGCGTTCGCTGCGCTCTTGGCGCGGGGCGTCTCGTACGCGGTGCTCGCGGCGAGCGACGCGCCGTCCGCGCCCACCGACGAGCTCGCAGAAGCCACGCGCGATCTCGCGCTTGGTGACCGACTCGTGGTGGGCCCGAGCGAGGACGGCGGCTTCCACGTCCTCGGCGCGTCGCACGCGCTGCCGCGCATCTTCGTCGACCTCCCGTGGGAGACGCCCGCGGTGCTCGACGCGCTGCGCGTGCGCTGTCGCGAGCGCAGCCTCCCGATCCATGCGCTCAGCCCCTGGTACGATGTCGATGCCCCGAGCGACGTGCTCCGTCTGATCGACGAGCTGCGCAAGCATCCGGAGCGCGCGCCGCGCACCGCCCACTTCCTGGTGACCAGCGGGTAGCGCTCGAGCGCCGGAGCGCCAGCCTCCTCCCAGCGCTTGGTAGACCGAGCGTCGGCGCGGCGGCGGCGAGGATCGAATACCTCTCGGCGTGGAAGCTCGGCGCATCACGACCTACGCGAGATCCCCATCGAGTTCTACGTGGCGGCGTTCGAGCACGCGACCCACGCCATTCTGGGCGTCGATGATCAGGGCCGCATCCTCGCCGCGAACGAGGCCGCAGCCTCGCTGTTCCGCACGCCGCGCGAGGCGCTCATCGGCCTCCGCGCCACCGACTTCCAGCTCGCCGAGCACGACGACCAGAGCGAGCGCCTGTGGCGCATCCTCCGGTCGGGCGGGACCTTCCGCGAGGACGTCCACATCCTCACCCACGCGGGACAGGAGCGCGCGGTGCGGGTCGCGGGCAAGGGCAACATCGAGCCTGATCTGCACCTCGCGATCCTCGGTGACGTCACGCGGCGCAAGGAGCACGAGCTCTCCAGCCGGCGCTACGAGCTCCTGCGCGAGCACGTCC
>JAYTBL010000490.1:0-9898 GCA_043736975.1 Polyangiaceae bacterium | reverse complement strand
CGTGTTCTCGAACAAGCTCGACATCGTCGGAGGAGGTCGCCGTGACTGACACCATCACCTCCGAGACGACGGTCGAGACCGTCACCTTCTTCGAGGATCGGGCGGAGGTCGTGCGCGTCGCGCGCGTCCGCTGCCCCGCCGGCCGTTGCCGCATCCGGGCGCTCGGCGTGACGCTGCTCGTCGACGACCGCAGCCTCAAGGTCACGTCATCCGCGGCGCGCGTCCTCGCCGCCCGCGTGCGCCGCATCACCGAGCCGAGGGCGAGCGCCAGCGCCGAACAGGTGGCCGAGCTCGAGCAGCAGCTCACCCGCGTCTCCGGCGAGCTGGCCGGCGAGCTCGCCGCGCGCACCCGCGCCGAGGTCGCCGTCCGCCGGTCCGCGAATCTTCTGGCGACGTGGTCGGGGATCGCCGCGTCCGTCCCCTCCCGCGCCGAGGAGGCGGTCCGCGAGCTGACCGACGCCTACGCCGCGCTCGACCGCGACGAGCGGGCCGCCTTCGAGCGGATGGCCGCGGCGCGCGAGGAGGCCGAGCGCCTCGAGCGAGCCCGCGCTCACCTCGCGGCGCGCCTGGCGGCGGCGCGCACCGTCACGCCGCGCTACGAGGCGATCGTCGAGATCGACGTCGAGAGCGACGCGGAGGGCGAGGTCTCGCTGGTGATCGACTACCGGACGCCGTGCGCGCTGTGGCGACCCGAGCATCGAGCACGCCTCGTCCGGAACGACGACGGGACGTTCGCGATGGCGATCGTCACCCTGGCGACGGCGTGGCAAGCGACCGGCGAGATCTGGCGCGACGTCCAGTGTCGCTTCTCCACCGCCCGTCCGGCGCGCTCGGCGGTCGTACCGCTCCTCCACGACGACCTGCTCACGGTGCGTCCGAAGGAGGATCTCGAGCGCAAGCGCATCGTCGCCTCGGCGCGCGAGCAGACGATCGCGACCACCGGCACCGCGCACGGCACGCGCGACGTGAGCGCGATGCCGGGCGTCGAGGACGGCGGGGAGGCCATGTGGCTGAACGCGCGCGCCCCGGCGACCGTCACCAGCGACGGACGACCTTGCCGCGTGGAGATCGGAGAGCGAACGCTCCCCTGCGACGTCGCGCTCGTGGCCTGGCCCGAGCTCGCGGGCGCCGCGCACGTGCGCGCGGTCGGCACGCTGCCGGGACCGGGACCGCTGCTCGCGGGTCCGGTGGTGGTGATGCGCGGGACCGAGGTGGTGGGGCGCGGCAAGGTGAAGTTCACCGGCGCCGGCGAGGCGCTCGAGCTCGGCTTCGGCGTCGATGACGGCATCCGCGTGCGTCGCCGCACCACCGAGAAGACCAAGACCACGCCCGTCATCGGCACGCAGCACATCGAGCGCGAGGTGGTCGTCTACGTCTCGAACCTCGCGCACGCCGCGCGCCGGGTCTCGATCATCGAGCGCGTCCCGGTGAGCGAGATCGAGGATCTGAAGATCGAGGTCGAGCCGCGTCGCGACATGACCTACGACGCGCGCGACGGCTTCGTCACGCTGGCCGCGGACCTCGGACCGAACGCCACCGCCGAGCTCGTGCTGCGCTACCGGATCGAGGCGTCCTCGAACGTGGTGCTGCCCCCGTCGTGGTGAGGGCGCGTGAGCTATCAGTCTTCGAAGGCTGGCCGATACTTCGTCGGGAGAAACCGGTGCGCGCGGCGAAGGCTGCGATCCTCTTCGATCTCGGAGTCGACGGCGACGACCTCTTCCCGTCACGCGTAGAGGATTGACCGACTCCCATTCGAGAACGACGCGGCCGGCGACTTCGCTCGCTGAGTCACGGCCTGTCGACGACGCGGCGCATGCCGCCGTCCACGTCACTGAAGTCCTTCACAATCAGGACCGGGGGCCGCCGAACGATGTCTGCACGGCTAGGTTGACGATGCCGGGGTACGTGAGCTGGCCGGGGTCTTTGCCGTGCGTGTCCGACGCCTCGATGAAGTGCTGCCACACCGGCATCTTGAACGAGAGCGAGGTGACGACCTTCCCGAACGCGTAGCTCACCGCGGCGCCCGCGAGCAGGTCCGTCCGTCCGACGTTGCCGTCCTGCTGGACCACGCCTCCCCAGCGCTCGGGCTGCTCGTTCAGGACATCGGCGGCGAGGCCGACGCGGAGCTTCGGGACGACCTCCACGTCGCCGGAGACGCCGGCCGCGTAGCGGTTGCCTGAGCGGTAGCCGTTACCGTTCTCGTAGACGAAGACGAGCGCCTGCCCGTACCCGCCGAGCCCGACGCGCCCGAGCGGCAGGCCGACGTCGACGGCGAACACGGGGTAGAAGGTGCCGGTCCCGAACTGGATGTGCTGGTGCGGGAGGCCGCCGCGCCCGCGCGCGAACGGGTCCTCTTCGGTGCTGCCGAGGGGAATTCCCAGCCCGGCGCGCGTCGTGACGCGGAGGTCTCCGACCACGCCGCTCGCGCGGCCAAGCAACCAGGGATCCGAAACGCCGAAGAGCGTCTCGTCCCGGTGGTGGATGTTCGCGTAGTCGGGCGAGAACGGCGTCCCGTCGAGGCGGCGGAACTGGATCGTCGTACCGACGACGCGAACGGGAAGCTGCGCCTCGACTCCCAACGTCCGCGTCAGGCCGAGCGCGACGATGGGGCGGAGCTCGGCGATCCAGAAGCGCTGGTCGTGTTGCTGGGGAGGCTCCGCTCGCTGGCGGCAGATGGGGCCGATCTCGGGACACGCCTCCGGGTGGACGACGTTCGTTGTCGTGGCGGTCAGATTGAGGGCAACCGACACCTCCCCCTCCGCGAGCGTCGTATTCGCCGCGCGCGCGGTCGGCAGGTTCGGGTTGCTGCACCCGGCGCACGCGTCGGCCTGGCGCTCGAGGAGCGCGAGTGTGGTTGCCGCAGCGACGGCGAGCGCCGCCCACTTCACCGCCGGCCCGCGTCCGCGATCACGCGGTCGAGCGCGGCGAGGTCCGCGCCGTGGAGAGTGGCGAACCGCTTGCCGTCGCGTCCGTAAACGACGATGAAGGGGAGCGACGGGACGTTCTTAAGGTACCGCTGCCCGAGAGCGCTCTCCCACTCCACGATGTTGAGCTTGCGGTACGCGAGCGCCGCGTCTCCGCCTGCGAGGCGCTTGTAGACGTGGCCGTCGACCTTGCGACACGCGGCGCACCACTCCGCGAAGAAGTCAAACACCGTGACCTTGCCCGCCACCGCGTGCGCGTCGAGGCTGGGAACGTCTTCGCCGCCGCGTGAGAGGAGCGCGACGTCCGCGTTGTCGGGCAACTTCGGGAGCGGATCGAAGGTGAGGTCCGGGTGGCACTTCAGGCACTGCGACTCGGGCACGCCGTGCGGCGGGCACCAGTCGCCCGCGCGCTTGAACTGCGCGACGAGCTCCGGGTGGTGCAACGTGCAGGTCCGCTCCGGGACCTTGTGCTCGCAGAGCACGACGTCGCCCTCCACGCGCGACAGCTCCGAGAGCTTGCCGTGCGGAGTACCAGCGACGCCTGGAGGCGGTGGGGTCGCGCCACCGCACGCCGCAACCGCCAACACGATCAAGCCTGCAGAGAAGATTCTCACGTCGAACTCCTGCCTAGATGGCGGTGGCACGCGCGGCGAGTCGATTCCGGCCCCGACAAGGACTGACTACGTTTCTTCGCCAGACATGAGGTTCTCAAGATCGGGCGGCACGGCCATCGGTCGGAACAGACCGACACGCGCTCGGCCGGTGTTGCCGCGCGGGTACCGTCCGCTTGCGCTCGCCGGAGCAGCGAGAACAAGGCGGATGAACTGCCCTGCTGCCTCGCGTACGTCAGTCTCCAGGAAGGCGCACTTGAGCATCCACCAATGACTTCGGACATGAAGCCAAGCCGCCGGTTGACCCAGCACGTGCGCTCGTTCTAGGGCAAGCCAGGCGGCGGCATAGTCTCGTCGTTCAAGCTGGCGCCGCGCATCCGCGAGGCCGCTCTCAAACGCTTCACGTGCGGCGCTGCTGAGGTGGTGCGATGTCATCGTCATGGTCTTCTGTGCTCTCAGCGGATGACGGGGCGGAGCAGCTAAGCGTCACATCCGCAGTCCGCGCAAGCACGGGCCGAATCGGTTCCGCAGAACGCGCGAAGCTGCTCGCGGAGCGCTTTCCTCGCGCGATGGAGCCGCACGGTCGCGTTGTTGAGCGTGACGCCGATTGCGTGTGCGACCTCGGCAAGCGGCTGCTCTTCGACGTCGACGCGGCGGAGGAGGTCCGCGTACTCGGGCCGGAGTCGGTTGAGCTGGCCCAGGCTGCACGCGCAGACGGCGACCTCTTCCGGGGTCGCCTCCTCCATGTCGGCAGCGAGGGTCGCCAGTTTCGATTCGCGCATCGCCCACTGAGCGTGGTGGTCGGCGAGCGTGCGCCGGAGGATCTGGAAGAACCACGCGCGGCGCCGCTCGGGATCGCGAACGTCGTCCGCGTGCTCGGTTGCCTTGACGAGCGCCTGCTGGAGGATGTCCTCAGCATCGGCACCAGAGCGGACGCGCCCGCGCACGAACGCGAGGAGGCTCCCGCGCTCACCCATGAGCTCATCCACGAGCGAGCGCGCACGGGTTGGCGCGCGCTCGCTGCTGAGATCGTGTCCGGTCATAGGTTCACCGTAGCCGACCCGGCCCAAGGCGGACCTCACCCGTTCTTCGCGGCAGGGCACCCGCACGAGCTCGGGCAAGCGCATGCCGAGCCGCACGTGCACGTCGCGCCGCAGCAGCACTCTCCCGCCTTGGCGGGCTTGTCGCCCGAGCACTTGCAGTTCCCGGCCGGGCACGCCTTGCAGCCACACGTCTTCGTCGAGGCTTGCGTCATGTCTCTCTCTCCTTCACCGGGGATGACGGGGGGAGCGGCCGGATCCTTACACCAAATCTGCGGCAGAGGTTCCGCCCTTCGGCGTCCTTGGGCTCCGGCACGGTTCGGAGTGCTTCCTGCGGACCGGTTTCCGGAAAGCCGGACCCTCGCGCCATAACCAACTTCGGGTTCACGACGCGCGAGGCAGAGCAGGCGGTCTGCATCGCCGCCATCCCGGATGAGGAGTTCGACGCGCTGGTCGAGCGCGAGGAACCCGCGACGCTTGAGGAGCAAGTCGCCGACGAACTGAACGAGGAGATCCTCGCAATCCACATCCGACGGAAGATGCCGGTCCTCCCGGACCGGAACAAGAGCGACGACGCGAGCCTGACGCCGCTCGGCGGCGACATCGTGCGGGCGCTCAGCGCGTGGAAGAGCCTCTGCGCGAAGACGACGGCGACGGACCCCGTCTTCGTCGACGACGACGGCGAGCCCATCGACCTGGACGCGGCGACGGAGACCTACCGCAGCGTCGTCCGCGCCGCGCTCGTCGATAAGGAGTGTGACCCGCCCGGAGCTCTGGACGCCCGCGCGCGGCCAGCTCGGTCTCCGCCTCCACAACGCGCGCGCCAGCTTCGTCACCGTCGCTCTCCTGAGCGGCCGGCCGGAGGAGTGGGGCCGCCGCCGCTCCAAGCACAAGTCCTCCGCCATCGAGAACTACCGCCGCGACCTTGGGACGTTCCGCGAGCTCTCGCTCGGGGCCGGGGTGCCGCTAGACATCGCGATCCCGGAGCTCGCCGCCATCGTGAAGGCGGAGGAGGAGGCGAAGGCTGCCGCCGCGTTCACGGACCCCAGAAACCGAAAAAGGTCCGGACGCTTGCGCGATCCGAACCTCAGTCGGGGCGAGAGGATTCGAACCTCCGACCCCTAGACCCCCAGTCTAGTGCGCTAACCAGGCTGCGCTACGCCCCGATTCACAAGACAGAGCCACGGTGTCCTTCCGAGGAAGGTCACAACACGGCGGACCCTACTCGCGGATGCGACGTGGGGCAAGGGCCTTCAGAGGGCTCACGGCTTCGGCGCCGGAGGAGGCGGGGCGGGCGGCGGCGGGGCGCCCGCGCCCGCGCGGGAGATCTCCACCTTGTCGATGGTGACGTCCTTCTCGGGGCGGTCGGTGGCGTCGGTCGGGGCGTTCGCGATCGCATGCACCACCGACACCGGCGAGCACTCGCCGAAGATCGTGTACGAGCGATCGAGGTGGGGCGCCGAGGCGTCGGTGATGAAGAACTGCATCCCGTTCGTGTCGGGGCCGCGGTTCGCCATGCACAGGAGGCCCGGGCGATCGTGGCGACCGCCCTGCCACAGCTCGTCCTTGAACACGAAGCCCGGCTCGCCCTTGCCGGTGCCCGTCGGATCACCGCCCTGGATCATGAAGCCCTTGATCACGCGGTGGAAGAGCGTGCCGTCGTAGGCGGGACGCGTGACCCACTTGCCCTTCTCCTTGAAGGGCCGCGTGCCGCGCGCGAGCCCCACAAAGCTCGCCACCGCGACGGGCGCCTTGTCATCGTAGAGGCGGCATTTCAGGTCGCCTCGGCTCGTCTTGATGGTGGCGGTGAGCGGGCCCTTCTCCGGGAGGCCGGCCGTCGCCTGCGCGACGGTGAACACGCCGTTCATCGGATCCGGGCCGGGGTCACCGGCGGGCGCGGACGCGATCGCGTCCTCGTCGGGACGCCGGGAATCCTCGTTCGGCGGAGGAGGGGGCGGCGGGTTCTTACCGCGCCCGCGGGGCGATACCTCCTGCGCCTGCTCCTGCGGGATCTTTGCGGTGGTCGAGCCCGGGACGCCGCCCACCACGATGCCAGGGTCGACTGACTTTGGCCCCTCGGTCGGGCCCGAGCCGCACGCGACGAGCGCGATCGACGCGAGGATCGACGTGAGGATCGACACGAGGAGCGGGAGCACAAGCAGGGATCCACGGAGAGCCATCGCGCGCAGTCTAGATCATTTCGGCACGCCCCGTGCGTCAGCGGCCGAGCGACTTCCCGTCGCCGTTCGCGTCGATCCATATCGCGCCGCTCATGGCCCAGGGGGTGAGCTCCTTGTCCTCGCCGGCGAACATCGGGCGCATCGGCCTGGGGCCGCTCACGATCACCACGAACGCATCGTCGGCGGAGGCGCGCACCGCGAACGTGGCGGCGGCGGTGAGCGCGCCCGAGAGCTCCTTCTTCGGGCGGAGCGCGAGCGACGCCGCGCCCACCACCTTGCCGCTGCCCGCGAGGCGGAGCTCGACGCGATCGACCTCCGCGAACGCCGCGGTCGTGACGCGCACCCTCACGTCGACGGCGCCGCCCTTCGCGGCCGCGACGCCGCCGATGCCCGCTCCGTTCGCCGTGACCTGGAGGAACGGGCCGTTCGTGAGCACGACGTCGCGCCGCTCGCGGACCGAGCGCACGAGGTCGTCGGTGCGCGCGGCGTCCCAGGCGTCGAGCGCGTCGTCCTTTACCACGCGCACGTAGGTCCGCGGGAAGCCCGGCTCCTCGCCGACGATGCCGTGGGTATCGGTGGCGGCGATGGCGGTGACGGGATGGCTCGTGCGCAGGAGCGCCAGGAAGTCCTCGAGCACCTTCGCGCGCACCTCGACGTTGCGACCGTTCCAGACCTCGATGGCGTCGAACGCCGCGTCGTAGCCCGCGCCCGCGCCCACGCCGGTCCTGGCATCGAACGCCAGGCAGTCGAAGTAGCCGTTCGCGCCCGAGCGCGGATGGTTGATCTGCACGACGCGCTTGGGGCCGGGGGCGGCGCGCACCTCGTCGAGCACGTCCTTCGCGGTCCGGTCGCGCACCGCGGTGGCGCCGCCGCGCGGCCGCGAGGCGTCGGCGAGCAGCGGATAGACGTTCGCGTGGCCCCACGGCTTCTGGCTCGCGTCGGTGGTGAGCTCGTTGCCCGCGAGGCTCACCACGTAGCGCGACATCCCGAGCTCGCGCACGATCGGCAGCAGGTCGGCGACCAGGTTGTGCTCGCTCGCCACCGCGACCTCCACCGCCTCGGCCGCGTTCGCCAGCACGCGGTCGCGCGTGCTCACCGGCGCGTCGGCGCTGAGGATGCTGTGCTGATGAAAATCGGCGGCGACGTAGCCGCTCGTGTCGACGACGCGGCGGAGGACGGCGCGGTACGTGGCGGTCGCGCCCGCTGCGAGCGTGATCTCCGCGCTCTCCGCCTGGTACTCGGGCCCGCGCGTCGAGGTCAGGCGGTACTTCCCCGGCGCGAGCGGCACGTCACCGAGGTTCGCGATGAGCTGGTTGCGCGCGGGACCGCTGACGTGGGTGGGGCCGAGCGAGGGCGTGGGCGTGCCGTCCGTGCCCTCGATGGTGATCTTGCAAGGCACCGGCGCCTCGCTGCCCGCGGCGTCCTTCTCGGCGCACGAGGCATCGAGCTTCGCCACGGCGGTGACGGCCAGCGTGGCCTTCGCGGTCGCGCCCTTCTTCACCTCGACCGCGGAAGACGTGCCCGTGGTGGCGCGGCGCCCGACGCTCGGCGCGTACGAGACCAGCCACCTGCCGGGCGGCAGCTCGCCGCCGAAGCTGAGGTCGTCCTTGGTCGCGACCAGGGTCATCACCTCCACGCCGGCGGCCGTCGCGAGCACCGCCTTCGCGCCCACCGCGGCGCGCACCGGCTGACCGGCGGCATCGACGAGCGCGATCTCGATCGCGCCCAGCTCCCCCTCCGAGGCCTTCGTGAGCTCGGTGATGATGCTGGCCACGTCGGGCCGCTCGCCGACCACGAACACGCGCGCATAGGTGACGCTCGCGCCGGGCTGAACGGTGGTGTTCTTCGCCTGGAGCGTGTCGCTCCACGCGCCGCCGTTGATGGCGGCGATCTCGCCCTCCGGCGTGGTGAGCCCGTAGCTCACGAAGCGCCCCACGCCGCCCAGGAACGTCCCGTTCGACGGGCCCTTGAACCCCACGCCGCGGTCGGGCGCGACCTTCTCCGCGCCGCCCCACTGGATGACGTCGCCGAGCGACGGGAACGTCACCGGCGCCGTGCCGCCGTTCGTGATGGTGGTCGTGAGGAGGAGCGCGCGAACGCCCGGTCCCAGGCTATAGGTCGTCTCGACGGCCAGCGCGGGATCGAGCAGCTCGCGCCCCCGCGCGGTGATCGCCGCCGCGCCCTGCGCGTCCTCCGCGGCGTCAATCGATCCGTACACCGCCTGCCGCGGGAACGTGCCGAAGTGCGTGAAGAGCTGACCGAGCTCGTCCTTCCGGGCGCGGGCGTCCGCCGCGTCGACGAGGTTGCCGCCGCTCTCCGCGAAGCCTCCGCCGCTCCCCAGCGCGTCGATCACGAACACCACCTCGTCGTTGGCGAGGATCCAGTCGCCGACCTTGCCGGTCGCGTTGGGACCGCCGAGCTGCTCACCGGCGGCGAGCGGATGCGCGCGCGCGCGCGCGGCAGGGTTGCGCGCCGCAGCCGCCTTTGGATCGAGCCCACACAGCGCGGGCATGGCGCGACAGCGCGCCTCGAAGTTCGGCGAAATGGCGATCTGCGGATTGCCGTCGGTCGGCCTGGGGCACGCCGCGAGGCTCACCAAGCCGACGAGCGCCGTGGACCACGCGAGCCGTCGCCACATCATCGAGCGCTTGGACCGCTCCGCGCGCACGACCTTGGGAATCACCCGCGCAGCGACCCCAGGAAGCGCGCCAGGGCCTGCGCCTTCAGCAGCAGCGTGGCGATCTCGATCTGCTCGTCCTTGGTGTGGAAGCCGATGCCGCGCGGGCCGAGGCCGTCGATCGAGGGGATCCCCATGGCGTGCGAGGTGCTCGCGTCCGAGCCGCCGCCGATGAGCGCGGCCTCGCCGCTGCCCAGGCCAACCGCCTTCGCGGCCTCGCCGTAGCTCTCCATAAGGCGCGCGCTGGCGTCGGTGCGCTCGAGCGGCAGGCGCGCGATGCCGCCCTCGATCGCGATGCGTGTACCCTGCACGGATGCCGCGCACTCCTCCGCCGCCTGGCGGAGCGCGGCCACCAGCGCCTCGCCGTCGGCGCGCGTCTCGAAGCGCAGGTCGATGAGCGCCTCGGCGCGATCGGGCACGGTGTTCTTGCTCGAGCCGCCGGTGACCTTGCCGACGTTCACGGTGA